>NZ_JBFHGL010000008.1 GCF_041583195.1 Sulfurimonas sp. | reverse complement strand
GCGGTGGTAGTTCAGTTGGTTAGAATACCTGCCTGTCACGCAGGGGGTCGCGAGTTCGAGTCTCGTCCACCGCGCCATATGATTGTAGACAACCTTTTGTATACTAAAAGTGACCCTTTCGTCTAGTGGCCAAGGACACTATCACTTCATGGTAGTAACAGAGGTTCAAATCCTTTAGGGGTCGCCAAACTCGGTGTTAATTTAGATGGGCGCTTAGCTCAGTTGGTAGAGCGCTACCCTTACAAGGTAGATGTCACTGGTTCGAGTCCAGTAGTGCCCACCATCTAAAAAATCTTCAAAATTCCCATATATTTTATTTTTCTCAAAACAAATTTTTATATAATACTTATATACTTGATTTTAAACATTGCAATTATGCATTGTAAAAGGCTTAAATTGGCAAAGAAAAGTAATCGTATTTTATTTTTAGTATTTGTACTTTTAAGTATAGCGATACTCTTGATCGGTAATCAGTTTAAAGATTACAAAGTAAGTGAGTATACATCCAAAAAATATGATTTAATAGCTCAGTCGTTAAGTAATGAAGTTGCAACGCTCATACAAGAAAAGAAAAATGCCACTCTGGCTATGGCTATATCTTTTTCAAAAAGTGATGAATTAAAAAATGCTTTACTTGAACAGAATCAAAATACAGATGTTTTAAAAAGATACTCAAAAGAACTTCAGGAATCTACTGATTTTAAAAATGTGTGGATTCAAATTATAAACAGAAACGGCATCAGTTTAGCAAGAAGTTGGACAGATAGATATGGTGATGATCTTGCATCTATAAGAGAAGATGTAAGGAGTATGAATAATAATCCTAGAATAAATTCAACTATTAGTATTGGAAGATACGATTTGACTTTTAAATCTATGGTTCCAATCTATGATAAAACAACAAACTATATAGGCTATATAGAGATAGTTACACACTTTAATTCAATTGCTAAAAAAATAGAGAAGAAGAAGTTTGAACCAGTAATATTGGTAAATGAAAAATATGTAAAACAAATAACATATCCTTTTACTAAACTATATTCAAACAACAACTATATTGCTAACAATAATGCAGATAAAAAACTAATTGATTATATTTCTAAAAACGGTTTAGGATATTTTATATCACCATATAAGAACTATATAATCGATAAGGAAAAAAACTATATAGTCATAAACTATACATTATTTGACACATCAAAAAAACCAATGGCAAACTTTTTAATGTTCAAGTCTTTAAACGATATAGATATGAGTGCTGTTAATTCAATAAAATCTACAATTAACCTTTTTATACTATTAACCGTTGTAGTAACTGCTATTTTCTTCTATTTCATATCCAATAAAGAGAATATAAATATAGAGGTAGATTCAAAATTAAGCATAGCAGTATTTGGTGCAATATTTATTTTTATATCATTTATATATTATTTAGCATTAACATGGAATTTTGAACAAAAAAGAGATAGTTTCTTTCAGAAATATAATCAGAATATAAAAAAAGATTACCATATTATTCAACATCAATATAGCTCCGTTGCTAAAACTATATATAACACTATAATTAATAAACCAAAAATAGTAGACTTACTGAGTTTTGCTTATGAGGGAGAAAAACAGAAAGATATTGCTAGAAAAAAGCTATATGATGCTTTAGTAAAAGATTATGAATACTTTAAAACACACGAGATAAGACAATTACATTTCCATTTAAGAAATAACGATAGTTTTTTAAGGTTTCACCGCCCACAAAAGTACGGTGATTCTTTAATTGGGGTTAGATCTACGGTTGAATGGGTTAATAAAAACAAGACTATGATAGAAGGTTTTGAAGAGGGTCGTATATTTAACGGTTTCAGACATGTATACCCGCTGTTTTCAAAAAAATATTCAGATCACAGTGAACATGTAGGTAGTGTAGAAATCTCTTTTAGTGCATATGCAATAGCAACAGAGTTTGCTGAGGTTCACGATGTAAAAGCTAGTTTCATTATAAATGAGAACGTAGTTAAAGATAAAGTGTTCAAAAAAGAACAAAAAAATTATGAACAAAGTCCGTTTAGAGGATACCTTTATGAAAAAAGTATAAAAAACCAGTTTGCACACTCTTTTACACAAACAAATATAAAACTCTTATCAATAAAACAAATAGAACAGGCTAGTAATATAATCATTAATGGGGAAGTGTTTTCAATACAGTCAACTGATGAGAATGTTATTTTTACTTTTATGCCTTTAAAAAATCCTGTTACGAAAAATGTTGTAGCGGCAATTATCCTTCAAAAAGATAGTTATGAACTGAGTAAGCAAGATAATTTATACAATATATTTTTATTCTCAGGCATATTAGCTATATTATTTGTATTGATGTATATCTACAAAGAATTTTCATCAAAAAACAAGTTTAGAATGCTCTCTTTAAAAACACAAAAGATCTTAGATGCACAGCACTCTATTGTAGTTATAACTGATGGTAAACAAATAAAAGATGCGAATAAAAAGCTTCTAGTTTATTTTGGTTATAAGTCCATAGATGAATTTAGAAGAGAAAATGATTGTATATGTAATTTTTTTGAAAAAGATGATAGATTTTTTCACTTGGGCAAAATTGATGAAGAACAGGAGTGGATAAACGAGATTGACAAACTTCCTTTTAAAGAACATATAGTTGCTATGCGTGATTTTAAAGGTAAACAAAATATATTTTTTGTTTCTGTAAGTCATTTTGATAATAACCATATAGTGTCTTTTAGTAATATCAGTGATACTATGGCTGAGCATTTTTCTTTAATGGAAAGGGTTGTTCATGATAAACTAACTGGTGCATATAACAGAGACTATTTTGATAGTAGAAAAGAACTTTGGTTGCAGGAACTATCGTATAAAAAAGTTCAGCTAGGAATAATTATACTTGATATTGATAATTTTAAAAGTATTAATGATACGTATGGACACAATGTAGGGGATGTAGTTTTAAAACAAATTGTATCTATAATAGAACTAGTAACTAGACAGGAAGATACACTAATAAGATGGGGTGGTGAAGAATTTTTACTGGTTAGTTATGTAAGCTCTTTGGATGATTTATATAATATTGCAGAGAATATTAGAAAAAAAATTGAAAACGAGTTATTTGAAAAAGTCGGATTAATAACTTGTAGTTTTGGTGTAACACTTTACAAGTCTAACGAAGATGTTGTTAAAGATACGATTGAAAGGGCTGATCAAGCTCTTTATGAGGCTAAGCAAGCCGGAAAAAATCGTGTAGTATCTAAATAGATTTAAGTTATTAGAAAACGGCTTATGATTTTTAAAAGCAAAGTTTAGGTAAAATCGCTCTAATTATCTAATCGCTTTTAAGGAAATATATGTTTGAAGTAGTAATAGGACTTGAAGTCCATGTACAACTAAACACTAAAACTAAACTTTTTTGCTCGTGTCCTACGAGTTTTAATCATAAACAAAATACAAATACATGTCCAACTTGTTTAGCACTACCTGGTGCACTTCCTGTATTTAACAAAGAAGTTTTACACAAGTCTATTATGTTCGGTACGGCTATAGACGCAACAATAAATCAGACATCTTATTTTGACAGAAAATCTTACTTCTATCCAGACAGCCCATCTGCTTATCAGATCACTCAGCTTTATACTCCTGTAGTTGAACACGGTGAATTAGAGATTGATTTTGAAGATGGTACTCATAAAACTATCCGTATAAATCGTGCTCATATTGAAGCAGATGCTGGTAAAAACATCCACGACGGAGAGATATCAAAAGTTGATTTAAATCGTGCAGGTACTCCGCTTTTAGAGATCGTTAGTGAGCCTGATATGCGTAGTGCTGAAGAAGCTATTCTTTACCTTAAAAAGCTTCACTCAATTATTCGTTACCTAGATATTGGTGATGCGAATATGCAAGAAGGTTCATTTAGAGTTGACGTTAATGTATCTATCCGTCCAAAGGGTGATGAGAAGCTTTACACACGTGTAGAGGTTAAAAATATCAACTCATTCAAATTTATCCATAAAGCGATCGAAGTTGAAGTAGAGCGTCAGATTGATGCTTGGGAAGATGGTCTTTACGATGATGAGATCTTCCAAGAAACTAGACTTTATGATCAGGACAAAAATGAAACACGTTCTATGCGTGGTAAAGAGGAAGCTGCTGATTATAGATATTTCCCAGAACCAGATCTTTTAAAAGCTGTAGTAACTGATGAGATGATGGAGTTATACTCAAAAATACCTGAACTTCCTGATGAAAAGCGTGATAGATTTGTAAAAGAATACGGTATGAGTGAGTACAATGCTGGTGTAATTACATCAAGCGTTGAGATGGCTGAGTATTTCGAGACTATGATGGAAGAAGGCATTAGCGCTAAAAATGCGGCTACATGGCTAACGGTTGAGCTACTAGGTCGCCTAAAAGGTGATATGACAATTACAAACTGTCATGTAGATGCTAAGAAACTAGGACTTCTTGTTAAACGTATAGAAGATCAGACTATAAGCGGTAAAGCTGCCAAAGAGGTACTTGACAAGCTTGTAGAAGAGAACCTTGACGTTGATGGTGTTATAGACGCACTTGGACTTAAACAAGTTACAGATATGGGTGCTATTGAAGCTATATGTGATGAGATTATAGGTGCTAATCCTGAAAAAGTTGCAGAGTATCAAGGTGGAAAAGAGAAGCTGTTTGGTTTCTTTGTCGGCCAGGTTATGAAGGCAAGTAAAGGTACTGCAAGCCCACAAGCAGTAAACGAAATTTTAAAATCAAAACTAGGGTAATTTTAAAATGGATATCTTAAGCAAGGGTATTATAAACATCTCCTATGCTTTGGATGAATCTGAAAAATACAACAATACAAAAAAGTTTTTTTACAATCTGCTAGAAAACGATAGTTACAGACTAAAAAAATATTTTGACGGCTTTATGATCACACTTATATTTTTAAGTGTATATATCCTTATACGTGACGTTAAACACGATATTAATGAATTTTGGATCGGTTTTAACAACATTGTAATATCTATAATATTTCTAATAGAGTACTCTCTTAGATTTTGGGTAAGCAGTAGTATAAGCAAAGTTGTAATACATCAAAACGAGCATAATTTGATGTTAAACAGAAAGTTTAGCATCAAAAAGCTTTTTATTCATGTAGCAAAAGATAAATTAAAATATGTACTTTCAATCAAAGCCATAATAGATCTTCTTGCAATTATACCGTTCTTTCACCAATTAAGACTTCTTAGAGTTCTAATTCTATTTAGAGTATTTAAACTCTTCCGTTATGCTAAGAGTTTTCAGACTTTTGTATCTGTTCTTGCTACGAAGAAGTTTGAATTTATTACACTATTAATGTTTGCATCGATCATTATATTTGTATCATCTGTTTTAGTATATGTTATGGAGGCAAACAACCCATCTTCACCTATTAATACACTTTTTGATGCTTTTTACTGGTCTATAGTTACAATATCTACAGTTGGTTATGGAGATGTAACTGCTGTTACCAATGAAGGGCGAATAGTTGCACTTTTAGTGATCACTTCAGGTATAGCTGTACTTGCTTTTTCAACATCTCTTGTTGTATCTGCTTTTAGTGAAAAACTAGATGAGATGAAAGAGATGAAAAGTATAGATAATGTTTCTAAATACAAATCTTTTTATCTTATCTGTGGATATGAAGGTATAGCTAGTGAAGTAGCAAAAATTCTTAGAAGCAACAACTTTGATATTTTAGTTATGGATGAGGATGAAGGACGGATTAAAAATGCTATAAAAGATGGCTTTGAAGCTCTTAACTTTGATCCTGGAGAAGTTGAAAGTTATAAGAAATTAAATATAGACATATCAAAACAGGTTAGAGCTGTTTTAGCACTTCGTCAAAGTGATGTAGAAAATGTTTATACGACTCTTACCGTTCGCTCAATGCATCAGGATGTATATATATTGTCACTTTTAATGGATGAGATGCATAGAAATAAACTCTCTATTGCCGGTGCAAATGAAATAATATACTCAAAAGATCTAGTAGGTATGATTGCAAAAGAATTTGTAGGTCAGCCAGTTGCATTTGAAGTTATACATGCCCTTAGAAGTGAGTATTCAGGTGTAGATATGGAAGAAATTTTGGTTACTAACCGTATCAGCAGTTATATAAAGCAGGTAAATCAATTAGAAAATGAAAAATATCGTGTCGTGCTACTAGGTATATGGAAAAAGGAAGAAGACAAGTTTTTATTTAATCCTCCAAAAGACACATCAATAGACCTTGGTGACTATTTGGTAGTTATAGGTAATTCACTCTTTATTCGTGAGTTTAAAAGAGCAGTCCAAAAGAAGATTTTTAGATGAAACAAATAATAGACAGAAAAGCAACAGCACTTTTATTTGGATATAATGAGTACTCACTAGAGATAAAAAAGAGTATAGCTTTTAAATATGATGATATAGAACTTTTTAGTTTAGATGATAATCCTGAATCAAATAAGTTTGATTTGAGTGATGACTGGAATGAACTTGAAGAACGTTTTGATATGGATAATTCGATAGCATTTTGTGTTTTAAAAGATGATGCAAAAAATATTTTTTTAACTTTGTCGTTAAGATCAAGTTTTAAAAATCTAAAAATTATAGCTTTTTGTAAAAATAAAGAGGGAGCTACCAAACTTACTTTAGCAGGTGCTGACAAGGTTATACCACTTGTCCAGACTACTGCTGCTATGATAAGTGATATGCTTAGAAAACCGATCGTTACGAAGGTTATGCACGGTATTTTATATGAGAAAAGTGATCTCAAAATTGCTCAGATATGTGTTGAAAAAGATGCAGACTTTATAGGCAAACATCCTTTTGATGTTAATTGGGGTGAGGAATACGGAATTATTGTTCTTTCAATTATGCAAGATGATGTCGATTCTAGTTTTATATACTCATCAAAAGCAAAACATAAAGAGATAAAAACAGGTGATATCCTAATAGTTGTAGGATATGATAAAGATATAATAGAATTTGAATCATTGATAGGGAGTAGATGTGAAGTCAATTGGAGTGATTGGAGCAGGTAAGTGGGGAAGTGCATTAGCTTACGCATTTAGTGAAAAAAATGACGTAGTTATAACATCCCGTACACCTCGCGATTTACCAAATTTTGTAACTTTAGAAGAGGCTTTAAAGTGTGAATACCTAATAATGGCTATTCCTGCTCAGCAAGTCTCATCGTGGCTTGAGAAAAACTTCAAGTTTAACTCTCAAAAGATATTAGTAGTAGCTAAGGGGATCGAAGCTTCAAGCGGGCGTTTTTTAAATGATATTTATAAGCCTTACGTGCCTGATTCAAACATAGCCTTTTTATCTGGACCGTCATTCGCTGCCGAAGTTCAAAAATCACTTCCTACAGCTCTTGTCGTAAACTCTTTAAATGAAGAGTTAGCAAGAGATTTTGCAGAGTTGTTTCCATCTTTTATTAAAAGCTATACATCGACTGATGTAATAGGGGCTGAGATAGCAGGTGCATATAAAAACGTTATAGCAATAGCAGCCGGAATTTGTGAAGGTTTAGGTCTTGGAAAAAATGCCGCAGCAGCTCTCATCTCTCGTGGGCTAGTTGAGATGGAGCGTTTCGGTCTTGCTTATGGAGCACGAGAGGAAACTTTTACAGGGCTTGGAGGTGCAGGTGATCTGTTCTTAACGGCAAGTTCAAATATGAGTAGAAATTTCCGTGTAGGTCTTGGTCTGGCAAAAGGGAAAAACCAAGATGAGATCCTTACTGAACTAGGCGAAGTTGCAGAGGGTATAGGGACAACTTATGCACTTCATGAGATATCTGAACATAAAGATCTTTATCTGCCGATTGCTAAAGAGGTTTATGAAGTATTAGAGGGTAAAGATCCTCAAAAAAGTTTAAAAGATTTACTGTCAAAATAAGGGAGAATAGAATGTATGAACATAAAGAACAACTGCAAAAGATAGGAATAGGATTAGGTGCTTGGGTATTGGTATTTGCCTTATCAATGATGCTATTTAATCCTATACAGTCTTCACTATTGGCTCTAATTGCAATGATGGTTGTTCTTTGGACAAATGAAGGACTGCCTTTGGCAGTTGTGTCACTGCTTCCAATCATACTGTTTCCTGCATTTTCAGTGCTTGATACAAAAGCAACAGCGATCAACTACTCACATCCGATTATATATCTTTTTTTAGGTGGTTTCTTACTTGCTATTGCAGTTGAGAAAACAAAACTGCATACTTGGATAGCTGATAAGATGCTTTCACTTTTTCCAAATACTCCACGCGGTATGATCTTCTCTTTGGCAATAACATCAGGTCTGCTTAGCTCAATTTTATCAAATACTACAACTACGCTTTTGTTAATGTCTATAGCATTGTTTATCACAGAAGATGTAAAACTAAAACTTAGATTTGCTCTTGCAATCGCTTATGGTGCGAGTGTAGGCGGGATTATGACGCCTATCGGTACTCCACCAAATTTAATTTTACTTGGCGTAATGTCTGAAAAAGGGATGGAAACCATACCATTTTTCCAATGGATGTGGATGGTGGCACCACTTGCAATAGCTATGTTTATAGTTGTAAGTATGTTTTTAAGTCTTGGAGTACCAAATGTACCTATTCATAGAGAGAGTGAAAGAAAACCGCTTGAAGTAAAGCAGAAAAAAGTGTTATTCATTATAGGCTCTTTAATACTAATGCTTCTACTAAATGCACCTATGAAACCGTTTTGGCCGGGTCTTGGTCTAAGTGAAGCAGGGATGCTTCTTGCTGCAGGGCTAATTCTTTTTGCTCCACCGTTTAGTATCTTAGAGTGGATGGAAGACAAAGCAAAGATCCCATATAGAATTATGTTTTTATTTGGTGCAGGTTTTTCTATTGCAAAAGCTTTTAGTGAAACAGGTCTTGCGTCTGAAGTTGCATCATATCTAATATCTATGACAGAACTTCATCCAATCATTTTACTCTTTGCCGTGGCAATGCTTATTACATTTACTACAGAGATCACATCAAACACCGCACTTATATCTATAATGCTTCCTGTAATATACTCAGTAGCTGTTCAGACAGGTATAAATACGACACTTTTTATGATGGTAGCAACTCTTTGTGCCAGTTATGCATTTATGCTTCCAATTGCAACTCCGCCAAATGCTATTGCCATGAGTAGCGGGGTAGTCGATGTTAAAAGTATGATAAGATACGGAATTGTTTTAAATTTTGTAGGTATTTTTTTAATAGTTATGATAGCTGAATTTTTTTGGAAAGGAATTTTATAAATGATAGTACATATAGTTATGTTTAAATTTAAAGATGAAAACAAGCAAGAGAACCTTATGGTTGTTAAAAGTAAGTTAGAGGAGTTAGTATCAAAAATACCGATGCTTGATAAGATGGAAGTTGGTATTGATTTTAACCAAAGTGAACGTGCTTTTGATCTTTCACTTTATTCGACATTTGCTACAAAAGATGATCTTAAAGCTTATGCTATACACCCTGCACATCTTGAAGTAGTAGAGTTAATTAAAAATGTTACAGAGGTTTCTAAAGTAGTTGATTACGAAATATAACTCTTTAGTTATCTAATGAATATTTCAAAACTTACAAAAATAACTTTGTTACTTTTGTCTATGTTGACTATGATGTCAAATGTAGCAATAGTAACAATGCTCCCACATCTAAACGAACACTTTGAAGGTGTAGATAACATTGAACTTTATTCAAGATTGATGATCACTCTGCCATCACTCTCAATTGCATTTTTATCTCCATTTTTAGGACACTTAGTATATAAGATCGGTAAAAAAAGATCTGCTGTAATTGCTTTGGTTTTATTCTCTTTGTTTGGAACGGCTGGACTTTACTTACAGAGTATATATGAGCTTTTATTTTCAAGATTTTTATTTGGTATTGCTATAGCAATGCTCATGATCATCTCTACATCTTTGATTGGTGATTATTTTAAAAATGAAGACAGACATAAGTTTATGGGTCTGCAAAGTGCTTTTATATCTATAGGTGGAATAATGTTTATAGTAGGCGGTGGAGTTCTTTCAGACATAGGTTGGAGATATCCTTTTTGGATCTATATACTTGGTTTAGTTGTCCTAGTTTTTGTTTTAAAGTATCTTGTTGAAGTAAAAACATCTGAGATAACAGATGAAGATGATACTTATCTAAATCATAACCTTTGGTATATATACCTTCTGGCTTTTATATTGATGTTGATTTTTTATATATTGCCTACTCAAATACCGTTTTTGATTGTCAATGTTTTTGGTGCTAGTGGCACTTTAACAGGAGCTATTATAGCTACAGCTTTTGTATTTAATGCCATTGGTGCTATAAGCTTTTCAAAACTAAAAAAGAGGTTTGAATTTAGCAGCATATATATGATCGGTATGGCTATTATTGCCTTTGGGTTTATGGCTATAGGGAATGTTAATAATGTTTACCTGTTTTTCATAACATCTCCAATTATGGGATTTGGAGGTGGTTTGTTAATGGCAAATATGACTTCATGGATGCTTCATGTTGCACACCATACAAAACGTATAAAGGTATCTGCTTATTTAACCAGTGCATATTTTTTTGGGCAGTTTTGTTCACCAATAGCAACTATGCCACTAGTTAAGTATGCCGGAGTTAAAGATTTCTTTGAATTAAGCAGTATATTGCTTGTCTTAATTTTATCTGTTTTTTTAGTTTTTAACAGAATTAGAAAAATATATAAATAATATTTAATATATTATATTTAGTTATCAAAAAAATAATCATAAAATATACTTAAAATTGATAAGTAGTTTTTAAACACTAATACTTTTGTAACAATTATTCGATAATCTGTTAAAAAACTATAAAAGGAAAGTATTATGAGTGAACCGCGTTTAGAGAATATAGGAGATTATGACAAACTAAAAGGTGAAAAGAAAAAAGTTGTATGGGCAGTTATATTAGCTTGTCTTACAATAGGAGTTATCTACTCAATTTCGTATAACTATTATGATAACACAGATGAAAATTTAGCGCAAGAAAAGTCTTATCAAGCCGTACCTATGAAGTAATATTATCTATTTTTTAGGTAACATTACAAAAATTTAATTAAGGTTGATAAATGTTGATGACAATAGTCGCTATATATACTTTATATGTCTTAGTGTCTATCTATGTAAGTGTTATGCAGATTGGATATATTAACGAGGCTAAAAACAAAGATGCAGTACTCCTTAGCCCGAGTGAATTTGTAAAAGCTGCTTCATATTCCGTAGCCAAAGAGAAACTCTCTATTTTTACATCTTTTTTTGATTATATATTTTTTATAGCATGGATGGGTTTTGGTATATCTTATCTAAGTTCAAATATCTTCTTTGAAAACGAAGTATTTTTAAATATTGCTATTGTGATGGGTTTTGTAATTATAAATGCTGTTTTATCACTTCCTGCATCTTACTATGAAAAATTCGTCTTAGATGAACAGTACGGTTTTAATAAATCAACATTTGGTTTATGGTTAAAAGATACCGTGATCAGCTTTGTTATGACTTTAATTTTCGGTTCAATCGTAGTTTGGGGTATTTATGAGATTATCTCAAATTTCAGCTTGTGGTGGTTATGGAGTTTTTTATTTATATTTGGTGTAGTTGTACTTATAAATATGCTTTATCCGGCATTTCGTGCAATGTTCTTTGACAAGCTAACACCTCTTAAAGATGAAGACTTAGATGCTAAGATCAAAGAACTTATGGATAAAACAGGCTTTAAAAGTTCAGGTGTATTTGTAAGTGATGCTAGTAAACGAGATGCAAGATTAAATGCATATTTTGGTGGTTTTGGAAAAGCTAAAAGGGTAGTGTTGTTTGATACTCTGATTGAGAAGCTTAGTACAAGAGAGCTTTTAGCTGTTTTAGGGCATGAACTTGGTCACTTCGCACACGGTGATATATATAAAAATATAGCATTAGTAGGCGGTATGTTATTTATAATGTTTGGAATTTTCGGTAATCTTCCTGAATCTCTTTATTTAGAGCTTGGAATATCTCAAGAACCATATTTAGTTATGATCTTACTTATGCTTTTTATGCCTGTTTTAGGCTTTATTATGATGCCTATTATGGGAATGGTAAGCAGACATAACGAATATGAAGCTGATCGCATGGGAAGTGAGTTAGGTGGAGCAGGCGGTGAGATAGAACTTGCGAATGCACTTAAAAAACTTGTAGAGGAAAATAAAAGCTTTCCGCTTTCACACCCTCTTTATATTTTCTTTCATTACACACATCCGCCTGTAATTGAAAGACTTAGAGAGTTAGGGGTAGATATATAAGCTACCGCTTTTACCAGTGGCGAATTTCGTAGTGGCATTTCATGCACTGCTTAACTATACTGGTATAAGCTTGTATAGATGAACGAGCGTCTTTTGCATCAAAACGGTTGTATATTGTTTTAGCTTTTTCATCTATTTTTGAAACAATATCGTTTGATAAATCAATTTTTAATTTAACTCTCTTAGCTAATGGTTCTTTGCTTTCCTCTTTAGTCAAAGGCGGTTTAACTCTAACTACTGCTTTTGAAAGTTTTAAAGCACCATCTCTTACAATATCTTTATTATTATAAAAAAAACCAGTTTCAATTAATGACATCGCCTCTGCCATCTTTTGCATATCATCTATTCTGTTTTGTTTGGTATATGCCTCTGCATAAATTGAGGTAATTAACACTAATATTAAATAGATTTTTTTCATTTTGAACTCTTTCTTTTATTATTCTTAGTATTATTCTATAGATAATAAAGTTAAAGTATTATAAAAACTAATATAATGATGCAAATTATTGGAGATTATAAATCCTATTTTACACTTTAAACAGTGTAAATATTTAATTTGATATAATATCTGTAAAATTTATGGACTATATTTTGAAAACTCTTTTGCGCTTTTTTTTAGTTTTAATCATCATATCAAGTACATCTTATGCACTTGATTTTAAACAAACAATAATTATAAAGCTAAAAAAGGATGAACAAAAGAAATTTCTTGTAAAATACGAAAATTTTGTAAAACTTTTTGATTTTAGATGGACGTTATATAAAAATGGTGGACTCGTAATACATAGGTCATATGACAAAATGGTAGCTCAAAATATTCTTTATAAAAGATATAAGAATAACTCTTTTAGACTTGATTTGAAGTCAAGGGGAGAGAGTCAAAAGTTTTCTACACCATATATCTTAGTGAAGTTTGAAGAGTTTGATTATAAAACAGATGAAGCTGTGCTAAAGATGTTTTTATACGACAATGTCGGTAAAGTCAGTTTAGAAGAGATAAAAGAAAGAGGATAGATGCAGAGAGTAGAAGAACAAATTGCAAGACTTATAGATGAGTGTGACTACAGTGAAGTTACACGCTTGTTTAAAAACCTAAGTGGTGGGAAAAGGCTTCGTGCAAAATTGATTTTAAAAATAGCTGGTGAACACAATGAGGCACCGCTGTTAGCTGCAATCGTAGAACTTATCCATGCTGCTAGTTTACTTCATGATGATGTAATAGATGAGGCAGATACAAGAAGAGGTGTACCTTCTGTTAATGCCACTGATGGAAGTAAAACAGCCGTAATGCTTGGGGATATTTTATATTCAAAAGCTTTTACGGAACTTGTTAACTTTGATAAAGAGATCGCTAAAACTATAGCTTCATCAGTAACAGCACTTTCTAAGGGTGAGATGATGGATGTTAAGATGGCAGATGAATTTAACTCAGATGAAGATAAGTATCTTGATATGCTTTATTTAAAAACTGCAACTCTTATAGAAGCAGCAGCAGCTGCTGCTGCAAGACTAGTAGGTAAAGATGTAGAGGCTCATGCAATATACGGTAAAAACCTTGGTCTTTCATTTCAGATAATAGATGATATTTTAGATATTACACAAGACTCTGAAACTCTAGGAAAACCTGCTCTTAATGACTTTGTAGAAGGAAAATGTACACTTCCTTATATCTATCTTCACAGAAAACTTAATGATGGCGATAAAAAACGTCTTGAATCATTACACGCTAAAAAACTTGAAGCTGATGATAGTGCATGGATAAAAGAAAAAATGAGTGAGTTTAAAACAGTTGAACAGTCATTTGAATTTGCTGCACTTCTATCAGACGAAGCAAAAAGTGTTATGGAAAATGATGCTGAGCTGGTTGCTATTTTAGATTCTATGATTAAGAGAAGTTACTAATGCATTATTTAGTCGTAAGCTTTTCACATAAAAACTCTCCATTAGAGGTAAGAGAGAAATTAACTTACCCTAATGATAGGAACGTAGATGGTTGTCTTACAAAGATCAACTCAAGCGAAGCTATAAATGAAGCTATTTTGATCTCGACTTGTAACAGAATGGAGATATTTTGTTCTTGCAGCGATATTATTGAAGCAAAAGGGCATATATTTGAAAAGATAAGCCAGAGATCTGACATATCTATAAACGAGCTTGAGAAGATAGCAGATGTATATGATGACTCAAGTGCTATTCATCATCTCTTTGCCGTAGCATCTGCACTTGATTCTATAGTTATCGGGGAGACTCAGATAGCAGGACAGATGAAAGATGCTTTTAGATTCTCATTCGATAAAGGGCATTGTGATAAAAAAATAGCGCGTGCTGTAAAGGCTGCATTTAAATGCGCTGCTAATGTTAGAAACAATACGGATATATCTTCAAAACCTGTATCTGTTGCATCCGTAGCCGTTTCAAAACTAAAATCTGTTTTAAAGAAGATAGAGGGGAAAAAGACACTTATTATAGGTGTCGGTGAGATGAGTGAGATAACTGCCAAGCATATGATAAGTAACGGTGCAGATGTATATATAATGAACCGCACAAGAGAAAAAGCTGAAATTTTAGCAGAGGAAGTTGGAGCAAAAGTTTATGACTATACAAAGCTAGATAAAGCCGTAAACGAGTTTGAAATACTCTACACTGCTACAAGCTCAAGCGCACCTATAATTACTGATGATATGATCGATGTATGTAACTTTCAGCGTTTTTGGTTTGATTTGGCAGTACCACGTGATATAAGCTGTTCATACAGCGGTATGATCCAGCTTTTTACTGTTGATGATCTAAAGTCTATTGTGGAGGAAAACAAAGGTATTAAAGAAGATGAAGCTAGAAAAGCTCATGGCATTGTAGGTCGCAGTGTTGTTGAGTTTTTTGAATGGCTTGACGCATTAAATGTAGAGCCGATGATCAAAGATATATATCAAAAAGCCTACAAGACGGCAGAGATAGAAGCTAAGCGTGCGATAGATAAAGGTTACCTGCCTAAAGAGTACGCAGAGCAGGCTCAGAAGATGGCTGAACAGACATTAAAAAGGTTTTTACATGATATGACATCTAAGATGCGCCAGGTTACACACGAACCAAAATCAGACAGTGTGAGTGGTGTTATGCAGATGTTAGCAAACAGTGAAAACGACAATATCCCAGATAGATTTAAAAAAGAGGTTAACAAATAAAATGAGAAGAAGTAAAGCGTTTATCCCAACAAGTAAAGATGCACCAAGTGATGCACAATTAGCTAGTCACATATTTTTATCACGTGCAGGGTTTATTTCTCAAGTCGCAGCAGGGTTATACTCATATATGCCCCTTGCTAAAAAAGTTATTAGAAAAATAGAGAACATTATTCATGATGAGATGGAAGGTATTGGAGCACAAGAGGTTGAACTTAGCTTTGTAGCACCAAGTGATTTATGGATAGAGAGTGGACGTATAGACAAGTTCGGTAAAGAGCTTTTAAGATTTTACGATAGAAAAGAGAAGCTTTTCGTACTTGGTCCGACTCATGAAGAGATGATGGTTGACCTTGTTCGCGGACGTATCACAAGTTATAAAAACCTGCCGTTTAACCTATACCAGATTAAAACAAAGTTCCGTGATGAAGTTAGACCTCGTTTTGGTCTTATGCGCGGACGTGAGTTTATTATGAAAGACGGCTACAGTTTTCATGCAAACACTGAAGATCTTGACAGAGAATTTGATGCAGTTGAAGAGGCTTATAAACGTATACTTAAGCGTTTAGGTCTTGATTACCGTGTAGTTGAAGCTGATAGCGGTGCTATCGGTGGTACTGGTTCAAAAGAACTTATGGTACTTGCAGATTCAGGTGAAGATACTATCGCTGTTTGTGATAAATGTGAGTACGGTGCTAATGTTGAAGCTGCGCAAAGAGGTGTTAGAAAAGAGATTCCATCTCAGTTAAACAGAGCATATGAAAAAGTATCAACACCAAACATGACCTCTATTGAAGATTTAGCTAAACACTTTGATACTGATGCATATAACACTCTGAAATGTGTAGCCAAAAAAGCTGTATATGAAGATTCTAAAGAGATAGTTCTATTTTTCTTAAGAGGAAATGATTCTCTTCAAGATGTAAAAGCTGTAAATGCATGTGATGCACTAGATATTGAAGATGTAAGTGAAGCGGAACTACAAGAGTTAGGTTTAAGTGTTGGCTACATTGGACCAATGAATAAAAAAGATATAAAAGTTATCTTTGATAATGAGTTAAAAGATGCACAAAAACTAGTATGTGGAGCTGATGAAGCGGATGCTCACTATGTAGGTTTTTATATGTCTATGCTTGAAGATGTAACTTATGCAGATATAGCTGAAGTAAACGAGGGTGATACTTGTCCACACTGTAGTGGAAAACTTAGTTTCACTAAGGGGATTGAAGTTGGTCACATCTTTAAACTAGGTACTACATATTCTAAAGCTTTAAAAGCAGAGTTCTTAGATGAAGGCGGAAAAAGTCAACCGTTCATAATGGGTACATACGGTATGGGTGTATCACGTTTAGTTGCTGCGGTAATTGAGCAACACCATGATGAAAACGGTTGTATCTGGACTAAAGCAACGGCACCATATATGGTGAATGTAATGATCTCAAATATAAAAGACGAAGCTCAAAACACTTTAGGTGAAGAGTTATACCTTAAGCTACTTGGCGAGGGTGTTGAAGTAATGATCGATGATAGAAAAGATAGATTTGGTTTTAAAATGAAAGATGCTGAGTTAATTGGTTTTCCATACACTGTTATAATTGGAAAAGAGTTGGAAAACGGTGTAGTTCAGATCTTTAACAGAGCTACAAAAGAAAAAATTTCTGTACCTTCTGGTGAAGTGTATAAAAAGGTCATGGAGCTTTTATAGATGATATATTTTATAGTCTATCTATTTTTGGAAGTACTTATATCTGTTAATATTTCATCGTATCTAGGTGGATTATTGACATTTTTTGAAATACTTATAACTGCGTTTATAGGTATATATATTCTTGTAAATTTTAAAGAATCTCTTCGTGAGAATTTAACTGCAGTATCTTATAACTGTATAGATTTACAGGAGTTTCAGAATTTAAATCTTTTTACACTAATAGGTGCTATTTTTCTTATAATACCAGGTTTTTTAACTGATATAATCGGTGCATTAATGCAATTTAGTGTTTTTACAACTATGATTGTAAACCGTTACCAGATGTACTCATCAAAAAGATGTCATACAGATTTTGATGAGTTTAGTTCACAAAATTCACATATAACAAAGGAAACAGATGTCATTGATGTTGAAATTATTAGCGATAACTCTACTAAGCACTAGTTTATTACAAGCAGCAGCTTCAAACAAACTAGTTGAAAACTTTTTAGTTCAAAATTTTCAAAATAATCCAAATATAAAAAGTGTAAAAGTTTCTGTTAATTCAAAAACTAAAATTGTACAGATGCCAGAGTGGGAAGCTTTTGTAGTAGATATAGATGCTATACTAAAAAATAATAAGAATGTTACGCAGAAAATGATCTGGTTCTCAAACGGAATAGTTATAACTGATGATTTAATAGATATGAAATCTAAAAGATCTTTAAAAGACGGTGTTTCACCTAAAATTGAAGGAAGACACTATAAAAAAGAGAACCATATATACGGTAATGTAAATGCAAAACACAAAGTTGCTATTTTTTCAGATCCTTTATGTCCGTTTTGCCGCTCGTATGTTCCAGAAGCACTTGAATATATGAAAAAACATCCAAATAAATTTGCTGTTTATTATTATCATTTTCCACTACCTGGACTTCATCCTGCTGCAGTTGAATTGACAAAAGCGGCAATAGCAGCAGAACTGCAAGGTAAAGAAGATGTAGTTTTAAAACTATACAAAATAAAATTAGAAGCACATGAACGTAATATTACGAAAATACTAAGTGCTTTTAATAAAGTTATGGGTACAAACATTACAGAAAAAGACATTCAAGATCCACGTGTTGAAAAACAGTTTACTCAAGATCAGGTAACTGCTGATGAATTAATGGTTCAAGGTACTCCTACAGTATTTTTTGACGGAATGAAAGACAGATCAAAGAAAAAATATTTAGGTGTAAAATAGATGAAAAAATTAGTAATAGCTACCAGAGTTTCAGACCTTGCTTTATGGCAGGCATATCATATTAAAGAAAGAGTTGAAAAATCTTTCCCTGAAATTGAAGTTGAGTTAAACAAGATAGTAAGTAACGGTGATAAAGTTCTTGATAAACCACTGGCACTGATCGGTGGAAAAGGGCATTTTACAAAAGAGCTAGAAGATGAGATGTTGGCTGGAAATGCACACTTGGCAGTTCACTCTTTAAAAGATGTACCTACGTACATCCCTGAAGGTCTAGAGTTAGTTGCAGTTACACAGAGGCAAGATCAAAGCGATGTGTTCTTATCTCATAAATACAGCTCTTTAGATGAGCTTCCAGAGGGTGCAGTTGTTGGTACTACAAGTCTTAGACGTCGTATGCAGCTTCTTCGTAAACGTCCTGATTTAAAAGTAAAGGATTTACGTGGAAACGTAAACACTAGACTTAGAAAACTTGCAGAGGGGCAATACGATGCAATTATACTCGCATTTATCGGACTTAACAGATTAGATCTGTTAAAAGATATACCGTATACTCAAAAATTATCACTAGATATGATGATCCCTCCTATGGGTCAAGCAGCTCTTGGAATAGAGATAGTTCAAGGTAATGAAAAGGTACGTGAAATAGCAGAATCTTTAAAAGATGAAGATACTTTTATATGTACTCAAATAGAGAGAGATTTTATATCTAAGATTGGTGCCGGATGTTCAGCTCCTGTAGCTTGTAATGCCGTTAAAAATGGAAATGAGATAACATTTCGTGTAATGCTTGGTTTCCCTAATGGTACAAATGTTATGGAAGATAAAGTTGTATGTAACGTTAATGAGAGTGAAAATATAGGTGTTCAACTGGCACAACAAATGATAGACAACGGTGCGTTAGATCTACTAAAGCGTGCTGAAGAGAATGCATTTAAAGAGGAGATGCCTCAGAGATTGTAAAAGTGAAGATAAGTGGTGGGACTTATCTTCATAGTAAAAAAGGGAGAATGAAACAGGTTCTAGTTAAAATTGTTTGATTTTTTAATAATAAAGTGGTGACCCCAAGGAGACTCGAACTCCTGTAACATGGATGAAAACCATGGATCCTAACCGCTAGACGATGGGGCCGATAAAATGGTGTCCTGTTCAGGATTCGAACCTGAGGCCACATCATTAAAAGTGACGTGCTCTACCAGCTGAGCTAACAAGACGTTTGTTCTCTTTGTTAAGAGGTCGAAATTATAGACAAATCAGTTTTTAAAGTCAAGAGTTTTTTTGACAAATTTGTAAATTTTTTTGAAATTTATTATTTTGGGTAAAATATGAACATGAATTACTTTAGTTTTGAATATCCTTGGTTCATATTATTTCTTGTGCCGATTATTTATTGTTTATACAAATGTAAAGAGTATCCAAAGAGTATCTATTTTGTTCACTTGCATCTAATGAGTGCAAAAAGATCTCTAAAACATATTGAGTGGATAATAAAAATACTTATCTTTATATTTTTAGTTATAGCTTTGGCATCTCCTATAATTATAGATAAGGCTAATCCACTAAATCGTCACGGTAAAGATATACTGCTTGCAATAGATGCAAGCGGTTCTATGAACTCATCAGGTTTTGATTCAAGTGATGATGAAGAACTTAAAGGTAAGAGCAGGTTCGAGATCACAAAGTACATAGCAAAAGAGTTTATAAAAAACAGACAAAGTGATAATGTCGGGATAGTTCTGTTTGGGGATTTTGCTTTTATTGCAAGTCCTATTACTTATGAGAAAGATATAGTTATAGATATGTTTGACCTTTTATCGCAAGGTATGGCTGGACAAAATACGGCTATGGGTGAGGCTATATCTATGGGTGTCAGAGCTTTTAAACACTCTACTGCTAAAAGTAAAGTTATTATACTTCTGAGTGACGGTGAGCACAACAGTGGATCAATTAGTCCAAAAGATGCGGTAAAGTTGGTAAAAGAAAAAAATATAAAAATATATACGATAGCAATTGGGAAAAAAGGCGAAGCGGATGAGGCTCTTCTTAGTAAAGTAGCAACTTCAAGTGGAGGGCACTTTTATTATGCTTCTAATTCAAAAGAGTTAAAAGCCGTATATGAAAATATAGATGAGTTGGAGAGTTCAAAAATCAAAAGCAGGGAGTTTTTACTAAAGGACTACTATTATGAACTGTTTTTATTACTAGCAGTAACTCTTTTACTATATCTAATGTACAGGGAGATAAAAAGATGAGCTTTTTAAACCCTGAATATCTTTGGCTATTTTTGTTTTTATTGGCAATTATAGTAAAAAAAGACTATAAAAACTTTTTACCAAGTACATACGGGTATACGATTACATTTGTGTTTATCGTATTGGCCCTGGCTCGCCCTGTAATTGAACAAGAGCCAATAAAAACAAAGCAGAATCTTAACGATGTGGTAGTTGCGGTTGATCTCTCATACTCTATGCAGGCAGAAGATATTTATCCTACAAGACTTACTCATTCAAAAGAGCTGCTAAAAGAGTTGGTAGAGAGTCATAAAAATACAAGGTTTGGAGTTTTAGGATTTACAACAAATGCCATAATATTAAGTCCACTTACGCAAGATAGTGAGCTGCTTCTACATCTGTTTAATTCACTTGATGAATCACTTATAGTTACAAAGGGATCAAGTGTAATGCCTGCCTTAAAGCTAGCTAGAAAAATATCAAAGAGTAAAAAGCTCTCGGTTGTATTGTTTACAGACGGTGCAGATGAGCTTAACTACTCTGAAGAAGCTAGGTATGCAAAAGAGAATAACATGATAGTAAATATTATGCTCACAGCTACAGATGCAGGCTCAACTCTGAAGTTAAAAAACGGCGATTTGCTTGAAGATGAAAATAGTAATATAGTTATAACCAGTGCCAACACTGCTGTTAAAACTATTGCAAATGTAACTGGTGGAGTTTATAGTAGAAGTTTTTCAGACATAGTATCTGCTCTAAATTCACAAAGAGAAGATGTAATAAGCACACAGGTTACTATTGTTCAAAATAAAGAACTTTTCTATTATTTTGTAGCCTTGGCTATTATAAGTTTTTTAATAAGTGTTACAAATCTAAAGCGATTTATATTGGCTTTTTTGCTTTTATTTGGAGTAAATACTCAGGCACTTGATTATAAAAGTTTTTATGAGGCTAACAAGATGTATACTTTGGGAAAATATGAAGAGGCACTGGATATTTACAAGCAGTTAAAATCTGATGATGAACTAAACAAGTCAATTATTTTTTACAATATGGCAAATACTTACGTTAGATTAAAAGAGTTTAAAAAAGCGCGTGAGAGTTACATGAAGTCGCTTACTCTTCACTATTCACTAGAAGCTGATCAGAATATGCGTTATATTGAAGATGCCGGAGAAAATAAGCAGATGAATACAGGTCAGCAAAAGTCTGCAAAAAAATCATCTCATGCCAAGCAAAGAGAATCTTCTCAAAAGAAAAAAGAAGGTGGCGGTTCAAACATGAATGTCAGTGCGGCATCAAGTAGTTCAAGTGATAACAGCGGTAAGAAAGTTAAGTCAAACCAAAGTTCTGTTGATATGAGTCAAGGAAAAGCAAAATTAAGTTCACGTCAATATGAGCTGATCAACAAAAGGGGTGTAAGTGAAAAGAAACCTTGGTAGGGTAATCTTATTTTTATCTCTGATAATTATAAACCTGTATTCAAATGAAGAGTATAGATGGAGTGCTTCTATAGATAAAACACAAGCGTATGTAAATGAAGCCGTGCATCTACATTACAGTTGTAAATTTAATTCAAGAGACGAGTTGCACGTTATTGAATTTAATCCTGTAGGAGAGTATAAAGATTACGATATACATCTGCTTAGTGAGATTGAAAGAATAGAAGACTCAAAAAGAATAAACGATTATGAGTTTGTAGCTTTTTTAAAAACAAGCGGTTTTGTAGAGTTTGAATTTGACGTATTGATGAAAAAAACAAATCAAGACTCAATTGAAAATACGGTTTTGGGTCGTGACAATGCAGTGTATGAACAGTTTAGCAAAAAACTTATAAAACAAAAAAAGTTAAGTTTGAATGTTATGGCAAACAATATCCCGTTAGTAGGTGATCTTAACTTTACTATAAAGAAAGATAAACCTAGTGTTAGTGCGTATGAGCCGTATCATTTTGAGATCATTATAGATGGAGTTGGAAATTTAGATAAATTGCAGATGATTGATCTGAATATTTCAGGTGTAAAAGTTTTTACATCCACTCCTAAAACAGATTATAAACTTACTAAAGACGGTTATAAAGGCTTTTGGAGTCAAAAATTTGCATTAGTTACTGATAAAAGTTTTCAGTTTCCATCTATTAAATACACATATTTTAATCCTTTTGAAAAACGCTCAAAAGAGTATGAAGTTAAAGCTTTCGATATAGAGGTAAAAGAACTTTATAAAAAAGACGAGCTTTTAGATAAGATAGAAAGAGATGAAATTGTTTTTAAACAGGAATATATATATTATCTATTAGTCTTTATTCTTGGATTTTTATTGGGAAAAGTAAAAATAAAAAAATCAAAAACTAAAAGTGTAGATACAGAGTTTAAAAACAAAGTAGATAGTTGTAAAAACTTAGATGAGCTATTGATTTTACTTGTTATAAATAATTCATCACGATTTAGTGATATAATAAGAAAAATTGAGAAAAAACAGATAGAATTAGAAGTAGCTAAGAAAATGTTGATCAAATGAGAAACATAAGAAAAGTTAAAAAAAAACTGTGTAAAATGCGAATATATTAATGTTTAAAACAGAATGGAAAAAAAATGAATACCAAAAGTATTAAATTCAGAATCACATCTTTAATCGCCGTTGCTATATTTATAGTTATTTCAAGTCTATTATATGTGTCGGTTTCACGCTCAAGCGAATCTCTTGTAAAAAGTAATATGGATCTTTTAGATGCGGTAAAAGAATCTAAAAAAGAGCATATTATGGATTTTTTCTCATCTGTTAAAAACTTATTGTTGGCAAAAAGTACGGATAACGCTACAACTCAGATTTTATGGACTATGGATGAAGGTTTTGAAGAGTTGGAAGATTTTGATAAAGTTGATATTAAAACAATTAAAAAAGAGTTAATTGAACATTATGAAAAAGAGTATATCAGCAGAATAAACTATAAAGTTAAAGGCTCAAAACCAAAACGTTCGGCTGAAGAGTATCTTCCTAAATCTAAAGCAGGTCTTGTAGCTCAGTATCTTTATATAGTTAAGAATGAAAATCCTGTTAATGAAAAACAAAATCTTTTTATGAATAAGGATTTCAGTGATACATACTCGCCAAATCATGTTCAAGTTCACCCTACATATAAACATATACTTGACAACTACGGTATGTATGATATTTTTTTAGTAAATGCGAATGGAGATATCGTTTACTCAGTTGCTAAAGAGAAAGATTTTGGTACAAACATATTAGAAGGGGTATATTCTGATAGCGGTATTGCAAAGGTATTTAAAGAAGTTCAAAATAAACAAAGAGGATATGTAGCTTTTTCAGATTATGCGGCTTATGAGCCAAGCTACAATGATCAAGGTCTATTTTTGGCATCTCCGCTAAATTTTGGTAAAGATTTCGAAGGTGCGGTTATATTCCAATTACCTAGAAGCAAGATAAATAACGTTGTAAATTTTTATGGAAATTTTGAAAAAGCGGGTCTTGGAAAAACAGGTATAGCAAACCTTGTTTCAAGTGACGGTTATATGAAAAACGACAGCCGTTTTATAAAAGATATAAAAAATAAAGATGTTTTAAATGCAGGTACTACGGTTGGAACATTCCAAATAAAATCTAAGTCTGTAGATGCAATTAAAGCAGGCAAAACAGGAAGCTGGATCATTGATGATCACAGGGGTGTAAGTGTATTAAGCTCATATGAGCCGATAGATGTTTTTGGAAAAAAATGGGGTGTAATAGTTGAGATAGAAGAGGATGAAGTCTTAGAAAACGTTCATGAACTAAGAAATATTATTATAGGCGTTTCTGTTGGATTGTTTGTAGTATTTTTTATAATCAGTGCACTTTCAATTCAAAAAATTGTTGTAGCCAAACTTCAAGTACTTCAAGATGCTACATATGATCTAGCAAAAGGTGAAGGTGACTTGACACAGCGTATTTCAGTGCCAGAAGGTGATGAGATATCTGATGTTGCTACAAACATAAATGATTTTATTAAAAAAGTACAAGAGACTGTATCTGAAGCGAAAAACTCATCGTCTCAAAATACATCTATTGCTTTTACTCTGTCAACTACATCAATTCAGATGCAAGAGAAAGCAAAAAAAGAGAGCGAGATAGTAGAAGCTGTATCTACAGAGGGTAATGAGTTAAGAGATATTCTTACAAGTTCAGTTCAACAAGCTAAAGAGACAAAAGAGAACATTAACTCTGCAGGAGAGATTCTTCGCGGTGTTAATAACCAAATAGTACATTTGGCAAACGAGGTTCAACAGCGTGCAGAAGACGAGGTTCAATTATCACATAGACTTGAACAGTTAAGTGCAGATGCAGCACAAGTTAAAACTGTTTTAGAAGTGATCTCAGATATTGCTGATCAGACAAATTTACTTGCACTAAATGCTGCTATTGAAGCTGCGCGTGCAGGTGAACACGGTCGTGGATTCGCTGTTGTTGCAGACGAGGTTAGAAAACTGGCTGAGCGTACTCAAAAATCTCTTTCAGAAATCAATGCAACTATAAGTGTGATCGTTCAGTCTGTTATAGATGCAAGTGACAGCATTTCAAAAAATGCAGAAGCTATGGGAAATCTTTCTGAATATGCTTCTAAAGCTGAGAGTGAAATCAATGAAAGTGTTGGAACAATTGACAGCTCAATAGCACAAGTTGATGAGACTGTAACAGGTTATATTAATAACTCTGCGACTGTTGAGTCTATGGTTAGTAAGGTAAATGAGATTGAAAATATATCATCTGAAAATAAAAGAAGTATAGAAGATATTGCAAATGCATCTTCTGAATTATCTAAGATGACAGAACATCTCAATGATATGTTAAACGATTACAACACATAAGTTTTGCAAGAAAAAATATATTATCTAAACAAAGAAGCAGTTGATAATGATATCTTTTTCAAAAACGTACTTTGTTTAGACACTACAAATAACTATTACTGGAGTGATGACTGGAGTGAAGAGTTTTATATAAAACTAGCATACTCCGGGTTTATCTCCACATCTTTAGAAGTTAATAACGATCTAGTTTTACTTCCTGAACTCCAATTTGACTACGCTGTTTTAGACTTTGAAGATCTACATATATCTAAAAAGCTGCAAAAACTACTAAACTCCGATAGATATATATTTTCACAAAATACAAATTTTGATGAAGTACTTGATCAAATAGACAAACTACATGAACATAATTGGTTAAAAGGAAAGTATAGAGAACTTCTAACAACTTTATTTGAAAAGAATGATTTAAGAGATAATTTTAAAGTATATAGCTACGAAGTTTTGTGTTCAAAGACAAATAAACTTATAGCGGGTGAAGTAGGTTACAAGACGGGAAATATATATACTAGTCTAAGTGGTTTTAGTCTAAGGGAAAAAGAGTTTAACAACTTTGGAACTCTTCAGCTTGTGCTTCTTGGGAAACATCTTGAAAAAGAAGGTTATGCTTTTTGGAACCTGGGACATCCACATATGGATTATAAAAAACAACTCGGTGCTAAGGTTTATAGTAGAGATGAGTTTTTAAAGAGATTTGAGAGTTCTATTTAACTAAATATTTACCACTCTGGGATATACTTATATAAATTCAAAATAGGTATGTTTAATGAGTAAATTAGCAGAGATTAAAAAAGAAGTAAGTAAGGTTGTAGTTGGTCAGGAGAAGATGATAGATTCTCTTCTTATTGCACTTTTATGTGAGGGTCACATCTTGATCGAGGGTGTACCAGGACTTGCAAAAACAACAACCGTAAATGCACTTGCTAAATCTTTGGGACTTGGCTTTAAACGTGCTCAGTTTACACCCGATCTTTTACCATCAGATATACTTGGTGCTGAGATCTATGATCCTCAAAACAATGCTTTTAAAATTAAAAAAGGTCCTATTTTTACAAACCTTCTACTTGCAGATGAGATCAACCGTGCTCCTGCAAAAGTACAATCAGCTCTACTTGAAGTTATGCAGGAAAAGCAAGTAACACTCGGTGATGAAACCTTTAAATTAGATCTTCCATTTTTTGTTATGGCTACACAAAACCCTGTTGAGCAAGAGGGTGTATATCAACTTCCAGAAGCACAGCTAGACAGATTTATGTTAAAGCTGATTGTTGATTACAATACAAAAGATGAAGAATTAGAGATCGCCAGACGTATATCAAGCGGTAATTTTGAAGAGATTCAAGCAGTGATCAATAAAGACGATCTAGATGATTTGAAAAAACAGATTAAAAACGTACATGTTGACGCGGAAGTTGAAGAGTATATGATAGAACTTGTAAATGCTACAAGACATCCGGAAGAATATGGGTTAGAAGATCTAAAAGATTTTATACAGTTTGGTGCGTCTCCTCGTGTAAGTATAGATATGTTTAAAGCGGTAAAAGCTATGGCTTTCATGCGCGATAAAGACTTTGTAACACCTGTAGATGTAGCCTACATTGCAAAAGAGCTTATGCGTCACCGTATCGTACTTACATATGAAGCTGAGGCTGAGGGTATAACGACAGATGAGATCATCCAAAAAGTTTTAGAGACTGTAAAAATACCATAAGTTAAATCATGTCAAAACTACAAAAAATATTAGTACGTGCCCGCCGTCAGGTCTTTAGCGAAATGGTTGGAAATAACCCATCCATTTTTCAGGGCGAGGGTTATGATTTTATAGAGCTTCGTGAATATATGCCGGGTGATGATATACGCCATATAGACTGGAATATTACGGCAAAGATGCAGAGCCCTTATATTAAGATCTTTCGTGAAGAGAGAGAACTGAATGTTGTATTAGTATCTATTTTAAACGGTAGTGTACATTTTGGCTCAAAGAAATTTAAACAAGAAAGTATTGCGGAAATAGTTGCGCTTTTAGGGTTTTCAACTTTAAAAAATGGAGATCTTTTAAGCTATTACAGCTTTACTGACAAAATAGATAATTTTTACAAACCGAGTAAAAAGATACATCAGATCCAGTCAATTACAAAAGATATTTTAGAGTTTGATGCACTAAACAAGCAGGTAGATTTTAAATTTATTTCAGACACTCTCTATAAAAGGCTAAAAAGAAAATCACTTATACTTTTTGTAGGTGATTTTTTTGAAGTGCCTGATTTTAAACTGCTTGCTAAAAAGCATGAAGTCGTATCTATAATAGTCCGTGACAAACTAGAGGAAAAGCCTCCTCAAATGGGTTTTTCATCACTAGTTGATCCTGAGAGCGGGACTACTTTAGAAGGTGATTTTAATTCTTCAAGCGTACAAGCTTATGCAAAGAAAGTTCATGAACATGATCATAAACTTTTCGAGACTTTTAGAAAACATCAGATCCGTTTTACTAAAGTTTATACAGAAGATAATCCAAGTGTAAAACTTCGTCGCTTGTTTGAGGGTAGGTAATTATGCAGAATTTACAGACTCAGAGTTATGATATCCCTTTACACGATATAAAAACTATTATCGAGGTTCAAGAGTACTCTTTTTACTATCTTTTAGCCATAGTTGCTATTTCCTCTATTGTTGTTTTAGGGTTTATATATCTAATATACAAATATTTTAAAAATAGAAATATCTACAATGAAAGAAAAGAGCACTTTAAAATTCTTACATCTGTTGATCTTAAAGATACAAAAAAAGCAGCATATGCAATTACATTCTATGGTGCTACTTTTAAAGATGATGGAGACAGACAAAAAGGTATGTATCAAAATCTTATAGATCGTTTGGAAGTTTATAAGTATAAAAAAAATGTAGATGATTTTGATGGGGAGACTCTAAGCTATATAGAACTATATAAGGGTATGATTGATGTTTGATGGCATCTACTTCGAGTTTCCAAAACTTGTATTTGTCATTTTTTTCTTTATAGCTTGTGCTAGTTTATGTAAAATGAGGCTGCCTTCTATTTATTTCCCTCATACTGCATCATTTATGAAAAATACAGCCTCTAAATCAAAACTGTTGTTTTTTCTCAAATGGCTATCTATTGTTATGTTTGTTATGGCTTTAATGAGCCCTGTAAAGGACGAACCGTATGAATTAGAACCTAAAGACGGTTATGAGATGGCACTTGTTTTAGATGCATCAGGTTCTATGAAAGCCAGAGGTTTTGATATGACTTCACCATTATCCACAAGGTTTGATGTAGTAAAAGAGATAGTAAGTGATTTTATTGAAAAAAGAAAGAATGATAACATCGGTCTTATAGTTTTTGGCGCATACTCATTTATAGCATCTCCTCTTACTTATGATGAAAATATTTTAAAAGGTATTGTGAAAGAGTTGCATATAGGTATGGCAGGTGAGAAAACAGCACTTTATGAATCACTTGCACAAGGTGTTAACCTTTTAAAAATGAGTGAATCAAAGTCAAAAGTGATCATTCTTCTTACAGATGGTTATAATGCTCCTGAAAATAACTTTCCTCTTGATGTAGCACTAGATATGGTAAAAAAAGAGAAAATTAAAGTTTATCCAATAGGTATAGGCGGACCAAACGAATACAACAGAAATGTATTAGTACAAATAGCACAAGAGAGTGGTGGTCAGGCATTTGGTGCGGCTAATGCAGGTGAACTTGAAGAGGTATACAAACGTATAGACGAGCTTGAAAAGTCAGAGATTAAAAACGAGACTTTCTCATATCTGCAGTATTATTATATATATCCACTGTTTATTGGATTTTTATCATTAATGTTTTATGTATATATGAGAAATAAGATAGGGGCTAGTGAATGACGTTTTTACATCCTGAGTTTTTATACTATCTTCTTCCACCGATGTTCATACTTTTTGGACTGCTTTTAACTCAAAAAGAATCACAGGCACATTTTTTTAGCGATCATGTTATGGATAAGTTAAGGGTTTCTGCAAATATGCTTACGCTAAAAGCAAGAAATGCACTTTTTTTACTTACAGGAATTCTTCTTGTTGTAGCACTGGCAGAGCCTGTTATAAAAGACGGGACGATCAAAGTTAAAGCTAAAAGTGCAGATATTATGATCGCACTCGATATTAGTGATTCTATGCTTGCAGAAGATGTATACCCATCACGAATAGAGTTAGCAAAGAAAAAAGCACTAACACTTCTTGAAGATGCACCTAATGAGCGTTTTGGTATTGTAGCATTTGCTAAAAATTCATACCTTGTGTCTCCACTTAGTTTTGACAGCGGTGCTGTTGCATTTTTGCTATCAAAACTTGATACATCATCAATTACTCAAAAAGGGACAGACTTTTTATCTATGCTTGAGGTTGTTGCAAATTCTCAAACTAAATCTGAAAAAAAGTACCTGCTGATATTAAGTGATGGCGGTGATGCAAGAGATTTTAGCAAAGAGATAGAGTATGCAAAAGAGAAAGAGATAGTTGTATTTATACTTGGTGTAGGGACACAAAAAGGTGCACCTGTAAAACAAGTAGACGGCACTTACATAAAATACAAAGGTGACATTATCATCTCAAAACTAAATGAAGATATATCTTCATTAGCAACTAAAACTGGTGGTGTGTATATTCAAAATACAACTTCAGATAAAGACATACAAACTATGTATGAAGAGATCCAAAGTCATAGTGAAAAAAAAGAGTTAAAAAGCCAGGAGATTCAAAAATATATCCCACTGTTTTACTATCCTTTAGGACTTGCGATGTTTATACTGTTGATCGCTACAAGCTCAATGAGTAAACGTGTGACAGTTAATGTTCCAAATATCTTTTTAGTTTTTGTAGTGCTTGGAGCTAGTGCTGATCTTAAAGCCGGTATTTTGGACTTTATGGAGCTGGATAAAGCTAAAAAAGCATATGAAGCAGGGGAGTATGAAAAATCTGCAAAGGTATATGAAAAGTATGCCTCTGAACATAACAATGGGCAAAGTTATTTTAATGCTGCAAACTCTTACTATAAACAAAATAATTATAAAAAAGCTTTGGAGTATTATGAAAAAGCAGTATTTGATGACAAGTATCAAAGAGCAAAAAACTTTGCAAATATGGGTAATGCATATGCAAGGACAAATTCATTGGAAAAGGCCAAAGAATCATATGAGAAATCTTTAGAGATAAAAGAGGACAAAGAGGTTAGAGAAAATCTTGAAGCTGTAAAAAAAGAGCTTGATAAACAGAAGCAAGATAAGCAAGAACAACAAAATAATCAAAACAAAGAGCAAAACCAAAAAGAGAATAAAGACCAAAAAGATCAAAAAAATAATAAAGATCAAAAATCTCAAGAGAACAAGAATAAAGATTCAGAAAATAACTCTGAAGATAAACAAGATAAAGCTAAGCAAAAAGACAAAAAAGAAGAGTCAAAATCACAAAAGCAACAAAACAAAGAAGATAAAAAACATAAAAATGATCAGCAACAAGAGAAAGAGCAAGCATCTGCTGAGATCAAACAGATGAGTGATGCTGAGATGAAGAAGTGGATTGAACAACTCAAAAACAAACAAAATACTTACCTTTATCAGTTAAATAAACCTCAAGAAAGGCAAAATGAAAATGAAAAACCTTGGTAGAATTTTAATATTTTTAACTTTTTTAACAAATATACTAAACGCATCCGTAGTTGCAAGCGTAGATGCTCAAAAAGTAGTTAAGGGTGAGATGGTGACCCTGTCTTTAAAACTTGACGGTGATGATATAGAACAACCAAATATCCAGACTATTTGTGGGGAGGACATAATATCTACAAATTCTCAAACAAGTGTTGAGATGATAAATGGAAACTACAACAAAACATATATACTTTCATATAAATTTTTACCGCAAAAAAGTTGTGAGATCAAGCCTATAGCCATAAAGATAGGTGGAAAAACAGAGTATACAAAACCTATAAAAATAGATGTAAGCGATCAAATAATAACAAAAGATTCACAGTTTGTACTTAGTCTAAAGAGTTCAAAAGATGAAGTTTACGTAGGGGAGGGGTTTGAAGTAACGCTTCTATTTAAACAAAAAAACAATGCAAATGCAGTTGATAGCAAATTTATACCACCTAATCTGCAAGGTTTTTGGGTTAAGTCAGAATCAAAGCCTGAGCGTTATAAAGAAGATGACTATACAGTTACAAAAGTAGTTTATAAACTTGCAGCCCAACGTGAGGGGAGTTTAAAGATCTCTCAGGCACAGATCAAAATAGCTTCACGTGTAAATACAAAAGATTCATGGGGATATTTAATACCGCAGGTTAAGTGGCGTACATACTTTTCTAATGAACTTAACATAGATGTAAAACAGCTTCCAAGCGGAGTAGATTTGGTAGGTGAGTTTGAGATAGAAGCAGAGATAGATAAAAACTCTATTAAGCAAAATGAAGCCGTAAATCTGACTTTGAAGGTTAAAGGTGAAGGAAATCTTGAAGATATAAAAACGCTAAAGCCTGAGGTAGAAGGTGTAAGTATATTCGATGAAAAGGTTGATGTAAGTAACAATATTTTAACTCAAAAAATTGCTTTTGTATCCGAGCATGACTTTGTGATTCCTTCTATTAGTTTGAGATATTTTAATCCTAAAACAAAAGAGATAAAAACTATAAAAACTAAAGAGTTTAAGATAGAGGTTAAAGGCTCAGAAACTAAAGATGAAACTCTAAATATAAAGCGTCAGGAAACTAATGATAAAAGTGAAAATAACGGGGAAAATAGTTCTGAAGAGCTTTCTATATTTTGGATGGTGACAATCTTTGTATTAGGAGTTATTGTAGGTATGGCCATCATGCTTTTTAAAACTGTAATTAAGAGCGATAAAAAAGATAGTTTTGATATAAAAGATGAGAAGATGCTTCTTGTAAAACTCCTCCCTTATGAGAGTGATGATGAAGTAAAAAAGTTTATAAACAAAATAGAATCAAATATATACTCAACTCAAAAAGAGTATATAGATAAAAAAGAATTAAAAAATCTACTTAAAAGACTAGGAATATCCTAGTCAAATATATCGTGTAGCTTTTTACCATTTTCTATATTTTGGTGAACTTCTTTCCAGTTATCATTTTGGATGTTTGATTTTAGCTGTTTTAGTTCATCTTCAAAAAGCTCTATAGCTTCTAAAAGGTTTGACTTGTTTTGACGAAAAATATCTTCCCACATATTAGGACTGCTTTTTGCCAAGCGGCTCATAGAACGAAAACCACCCGCTGCTAGAGCTAAAATGTTATGTTTGTTTTCTTGATTCATTACGGTATTTGCTATAGAGTATGAGATGGCATGTGGCATGTGAGATATAAATGCGGCATGGCGATCATGTTCACTTGAACCCATAAAATATTTTTTCATATTTAGTGAACGGAATATCTTTTTAGCTATATCAGATTGGAGCTCACCACTGTCTTCTAAATCACATAGAACTACTACTTTATCTTCATAAAGTCCTTCAACAGCTGCACTTGGTCCAAAATTTTCAGTCCCCGTCATAGGGTGTGCTGCTACGAAGTTTTTACGAATAACATCAGGTACTGCTTTAACTATCTTCTCTTTTGTACTTCCAAGATCAACGATAGTAGCGGTTGTATCTATATCTGTTAGGTTATTTAACACAGCTATTACACCATCAACAGGGATAGCTAAAAAAATAACGTCGTATTTTTTTATTTCTTCAAACTCTACTATCTCATCAACGAGTCCAAGTTTGATCGCTTCACTTTGGTGAGCTTTGTTATGATCACTTCCGACAATTTTTTTTATAAAATCTAATTTTTTTAAACTGAGGGCTAAAGATCCACCCATTAACCCTAAACCAACGATTGCTACGTTCATATGTTTCATCTTTTATACCAATTTTTAAACTTTTACGAGAGTTTACCAAAGATTAACCTCAAGGTAGCTTTGGTTTATCTCTTTCTGATTACCTAAAACAGTTCAAAATCATCTTCATCTTCATTTTTTGTGTCTTCATTAAAAATCAATTCAAGTTGTAATATTGAGCTAAATAAAGAGCTGTCCATATAGTGAATATCATTTGCGCTTTGCTCTATAAATACTATTCTGCGCCAACTGGAGAGGTCTAAAATAATATTTTCCAAAAATAGAATCATTTTTTTGTGAATTGTTTCATCAAGTTCCGACATTTTTTGTTTATCTAACAGATTGGCTAACGAAGATATTGAGAATGCCAACTCTTTAAACTCATGTAAATTGTTCAGCACAGATGAGAACTTGAGTAATCTTAGAGCAACCTCGTGAAGTGCATCTTCATCTTTAGCGTGTAATTGATCTATCAGCTCGTTTATATCATCTTCTAATTCTGTTAATTCATTAATCTCAAGGAGTGTATATTCATTGATCTCTTCTGTGTAATCTTTAGAACTAACAGCAAGGTCTGAATGCACACGTTTTAGTAAAGTTCTCTCTTCATCACTAAGCTCTCTTACTTGTTTATGAGAATCTGTATCAAGAGTTTCAAAATCTTCCGGACGTTCATTCTCTTTTTCTATAAAACCTTTTCTTGATTTTTTTGATCGTAAATAGTACTCTTGAAGCTGTTCATTATAGTATGATATTTTTAGTTTTTGATACTCTGTTTTAGTAATATTATTTAGGGTATACATCTTCAATGGGCGCCCATTAAATGATTGAAACTCCTCATAGTAAAGGTTAAAAATATTTTCTCCATGTCTTGTTTGAATGGCAACTTTATTTTCTTTGTTTAAAACAAAGTCTTCTTCTTTATCTATGTAATCTTTACCTGTGACTAGAAATTCACATAGGTTGCATGTATTAGCTGTAAGATCACCCCTGCTTTTGGATACTAAATTCAAAAACGCTTTATTTACAAATTCAATATTATCTTCACTTACAACTATAATAGGGTTTGGGATACTGTCTAAAAATATATTTAAATTTGCTATTTGTTCTATGTCTTTTTTACGGTTTTTCTCAACTTCATATGCTACACGGTCTTCAAGATGTTCAGTTAAATTATGAAGCTCTGTAATATCGTGACGTATAGATATATATTCTACTATCTCATTATTTTTATCTAAAAAAGGGACAACTGTAGCATGAACATAGTAACTAGTACCATTTTTATGTTTGTTCTTTATAATTCCCTGCCAAGTTTTTTTTGCTTGGATTGTCTCCCACATATCCTTAAATGCTTCAGAATCTTGTTTAGGATGTCTTACTATGTTATGTGGCTGACCGATAAGTTCATCTTTTGAATAGCCGGATATTTCGCAGAACTTGTCATTAGCATATGTAATTCGTCCTTTTAGATCCGTCTTAGTTACAATCGAGCTGATATCAACAGCTTCTTTATAACCTTGCAATAAGTCTTTGTATTTATCATTAGATAGGTCCATATAACAGCCTTTTTTTTTCTTCTTTAAATATATTATAAATTATAATTGTTACACATTTTATCAAAAAGTTATTTATATACACTACATATAAGTTAATTTAATTTACGTTAAAAAACAAATTGCAAAATTTCTTTTCTTCCTTTACCATAGATTAACCTCACAGAGGGTAAAATCACTTCCTATTTTACATTATGGATGATATATGAAACTACTTTTGGCTCTACTTCTAACATTATTTATTACACAGAATATTTTTGCGCAAACAATTAAAGAGATTAAATACGAGGGCGTTGTCCATATATCGGAGTCTGTCGCACTCGGTATGCTTGATTTTTCAGTAGGTGATGAACTTGATGTAAAGAAAGTAAACGAAGCGATAAAAAAGTATTTTGATCAAGGCTATTTTACAGATATAACAGCTGAAATTGAAGATGGTGTACTAACATTTTACTTTATTGAAAAACCATTAATATCAAAAGTTGAACTTAAAGGTTATAAAGAAAGCGATGAAGATATAAAAGATACCATCATTCAAATTAAACGCGGAAGTTTATATGATGAGAAAAAACTTCAAGCTGCAAAAAAACGTCTTATCGATGCTATGAGTCAAGATGGAAAGATAGACTCTGTTGTTGAGATTCAGACTGAACATTTAGAAAACGGAAGCATAAAAGTTACTTTCATAGCCAATGAGGGTGAAGAGATTATTATTGAAAAACTTCGATATTCAGGTGTTGAAAAACTTGACTATGAAGATTTTGATGATGTGATTGCAAATAAAGAACATCAATGGATGGGTTGGTTTTATGGTAGGAATGATGGAAAGATGCATCTTCAGGACCTAGAGTATGATCATCTAAGAATAAAAGACTATTACATGCAATACGGTTTTTTAGATGCAAAGGTAGAACAGCCGTTTGTAAAAGCTGATTTTAATAATTATACAGCTTTTATGAGTTATGTTATAGAAGAGGGTGAAATTTACAATATAAGCGGTATTAGTGTAAGTCAGACTAAACATGTAATAGATGATGAAAAGATTAAAGAGGTAATCTCTTTAGAGGTAGGTGAACCTTTTAATATTAAAACATTCCGTGATGATTCAGATAAAATAAAAAGACTTGTAGCAGATCTTTCATACGCTTTTGTTCAGGTTGTTCCTGATCTTAGAAAAAATAAAGAAGATAATACTGTTGAAGTAGTATTTAAAGTTATTCCTGGTGATAAAGTTAAAATTAGAAATGTTCTGATCTCCGGTAATAATAGAACTCTTGATAGAATAATTAGACGTGAATTATATCTTGGACCTGGAGATATGTACTCTCTGACTGATTTGACAGATTCCAGAAATGCCTTAGGTAGACTTGGCTTTTTTGAAGGCCAAACAATAGAGGAAAAAAGAGTTGATAATCAAACAATGGATTTGATTGTTAAAGTTAAAGAGGCACCAACAGGAAACATTCAGCTAGGTGGTGGATATGGATCGTATGGTGGTTTCTTAGTTAATGTAGCTGTTAATGACAGAAATATCTGGGGTTCAGGTATTGATGTAGGTATACAAGCAGAGAAATCGGAAACTACAAGAAACTACTCTTTTAGTATTGCAAATCAAAGATTAAACGATAGTGATTTTAGCGGAAACTTCTCACTTAGTGAATCATCATATGACTACAACGACTACACTACAAATTCGCAAGGTGTGAGTGTTGGTGTAGGTCATAGGTTTTCAAGACACATAAGCGGTTATTTAGGTTATGGATATTCAAAGCACAGTTATGAAAACATAGAAACAACATCGATTGTAAATCCATATTTTTTTGAAGATTATGCAAAAAGTTCTATATCCTTAAGTATTAACTTTGACAATACAGATGATTATTATCTGCCTCGTGAAGGACAAAATATAAGTCAAGTATTTGAAAAAGCTGGAATTGGTTCAGATGCAAATTATTTTAAATCACGTACCAAATTTAATATTTATAAAGGACTGGATGATTACATAGGGTTTGATGCTATATTAAGATACAAATCTAGATACTACCTTGCAGTGGATACTGGTTATTTACCTGTTTCTGAAAAATTTTATATGGGTGGAATTGGATCGGTTCGTGGTTATGAATCATATTCTATAGCTCCATATGAGATATATAAAGATCCAATAACAGGTTATCCAAATACAATAAAGACTGGTGCAACACAAACATTTTCAAATTCATTTGAGATTAGTCTTCCTCTTGTTGAAAAAGCAAAAATGCGTCTTGTAACATTTATTGATTGGGGTTTTATTGGTGATAGTAAGTTAGATGAATTTTCACGCGGTGGGTATGGTGCAGGTATAGAATGGTTCTCTCCTGTTGGTCCAATTCAGTTAATGTTTTCAAAACCACTTAATGAAGAAATAGAAGATAATACATCTGCCTTCGAATTTACAATGGGGCAAAGATTTTAGAGTTTAGCTAAAAACTATCTCTAGATCTTCAAGTGGTTTTAGAGAAGTCATATCCTCTTTTGTTAAGTATAATTCATCTTTTGAATCAATAATAAGTCTATTGTCCTTCAGACTACATGTAAAATCAATATTTCTAGGTCTATGATTTAATAGATATATACTTAAAGTAAGTATATAGCTAAGAGTATTTAATGTTCTAACATCAGGAAGTAAAACTTTATACTTTTCTACATGTGTAGATGATGGAAGTCTTCTTTTTGCATATCTAACAAGCGTTGATATTAATACCATCTGTTTTTGTGTAAAACCGTATTCAAGAGAGCTTTGTAAAAGATAGTAGCTATGTCTGTTTTGAGCAAATTGGTGTATGCTTCCACCCGATGGGTAAAGCTTGGCAGCTATTGCCAGATCACTTCTATAATTTTCATCTAGTTCAAACTTATCTTTTAAGAGATCAAATAGTTGTTTTGAGAGTTTGTTCAGGTTATTTGAATACTCTTTATCACTTACATGAGAATCCAGAATATGTCTTACGGATGTATTATAGTTTACCGGAAGTCTATCATTTGACGTACGTAATAAATCACTTAAATAAACACCTTCACGTACACCTACACCACTCGTAATAAGCTCAGATATATTTAGCTTCTTTATAACTCTATGAAGTATCAGTGAACCTGGTTTTATAATGTCAAATCTGTTTTCTTTAATATACAAACATTTTAAGTCACTCTCAGTTTGTGAATCAAGAACATTTTTTATAAATGATTTGAATGAATCTATATCACACTCATAAGCATGAAGTTTTCTCAGCGGAAATTTGTTTTGTTTCATTATAGATGTAATAATCGCACGAAAAGTTCCACCTATACCAATGAGTTTAGAAGTATTTATATTATCTAAAACAGATAGTTTTTCATCTATATATTTTTTTGCACCTTCTATATCTTCCGTATCAAAAAACATCTCTTTTAATCTTACGGTACCCAAATCAAGCGATATAGTTTCTTTTACATTTTTATTGTTTATATAGGCAAACTCGGTTGAACCTCCACCTATATCAACAGTTAATGCATTTTCCTGTGTTGGCAGAAGATTTGCACATGCTATACCACCAAGGTATGCTTCACGTTCACCGTCTATAATTTTTATGTTTAGTTTTAATCCATTTCTTACACGTTTTAAAAAGTCAAGTTTGTTTGGTGCATCACGAAGAGCAGATGTAGCTACACAAAGAGTTTTTCTAGCTTTAAAAGATGATATTATGTTTACAAAATCACTTAGAGCATGATATGCTCTATCCATAGCATTTTGTTGTAAGTTTCCATTGTTGTTGTAAGCATTTTCGGAGAGACGAACCTTGCTTTTTGATTCGTATAGTAGGTGAAACGCAAAGCGGCTTGTTTTTTCATAGATAACCATTCTAACTGAGTTAGAACCGATATCTATAACGGCTACACGCTTTGCCAAGTTTTATTCTTCTTCGGCTAAAATAGTTTTATATTTAAATTGAAGTTCTGTAATTGATTCAATATTGTCTTTATCTAAAACTATACAATCTACAGGACAAACAGAGATACATGCAGGCTCATCATAAACCTCTACACATTCCGTACATCTATCAGAATCTATGAAGTATATTGGATCACCTTCTTCAATAGCCTCAGTAGGGCATTCCTCTCTACATGCATCACAAGCAATACACTCATCGTTAATCAATAAAGCCATTTAAAAACCTTGTTTATATTATCATTATTTTTTATTAATCAGATTTATATCAAATTAAAGCTTTAAGTTATCTTTTGCTTGTAATTATACAAGATAACTTTGAATTTATCTGTAATGTTGCGATAGCTCCACTGGTTCCATCTGTTCTATTTTTTATGTTAATTTTTGCACCTAAAGCATCTGCAGCACTCTTAGCTAAAAACAGACCAAGTCCAACACCACTTTTGTTTCCTTGGCGTTTAAACGGTGCAAATAGGTCTTCACTTTCATCAATACCGCAACCTTCATCAATAACTTCTATTAACAGCCCAAAATCATCTTGAGAACTTCTTATATATACTTTTTTATCTACAGGTGTAAACTTTAGTGCATTTTGTATAAAGTTTTGTACTATCTGATTAAGTAGACCAACTTGAAGCATAGCCATAAAACCATCCGGTTTAAAATCCATCTCAATGCTTTTACCTTCATTTTCTGCTATAAGTTTAAAATCATTTGTCTTATCTCTTAAAAACTTTATAATGTCTATCTCTACAGGTTTTTCTAATTGTGCGCCTTCTTGACGACCGATATTTAAAATGTTTGATACAATAAAGTTCATATCATCAACTGCTTTATTTGTGGTCTCTATTGCTTCAATATACTCTTCATCCGATCTTTTTTTGATAAGTGTAACTTGATTTTTTAGTTTTATTACGGCAAGTGGTGTTTTCATCTCATGTGCAGTTCCGATAAAGAGCTCTTTTTGGTACTTAACAAAGTTTTGTATACGAAGTATTAAGTGATTCAGTGTCTCACCAAGCGGTTCAAACTCCTCAGGTAACTCCTCAACTCTCACAGGTCTTATAAGGTGTTCATTCATGTTTGATAGTTTATTTGAGAGTGATTTTATAGGTTTAGTTAACATCTTTGATAGTGCAACTGCATATATTATTACAAGCCCGAAGCCGACAACGTTTATAATAAGTATATATCTAAGTATTTTTCTTAATAAGTGTTTTGTAGGAGTTATATCTTTTGTAATCTTTAAAAAGCTAAACTCACCTATATCAAATGGATATATAAGAGTCAGGTATGTATGCTTTTGTTTAGTAGTTTCGTATATATCAAGACCGTTGTTTGTTGGGTATTTTTTTAGTTTAATGACCTCTACTGAAATTTTTAAGTATGTATCTGTAGTATCTGATCCAAGTTCTGTAACGGACCGGTTGGCAGATATATTTTTCGCATAAGTTAAAAGCTCATTTCTTTTTTCATCATAAACAGATTTTTCAATATAAAAATATAAAAAAGATGAAAATACAAATATCAATAAGATAGATGCTATTATGATTTGTAGTAAGAAGTTTCTTCTAATACTTTTTGAAAACATTATGTGTCCACGCAATAATAAGATGTAAAATTATAACAAAAAGTTAGATTTAAAATACATAGCAGATAGTGATTTCCCCAGAAGATGGGGAAATAAAATTAGTTTACTTCTTTAGGAAAACAAAAACGGTAACCACGACGACGAACAGTCTCAATTGTAGTGATACCTAATGGTTTGTCCATTTTTTGACGAATTTGATTGATAGCTACCTCAATTACGTTTGGAGTAACTAGTTCCGGCTCTTCCCAGATAGCATCTAATAATTGCTCTTTAGATACGATTTGATCACGGTGACGTGCTAAGTGAGTTAATACTTCAAAAGGTTTACCTTTTAGTTCAATCTCTTGCTCTTTGTAATTGATTTTTTCCTCTTCAGGATTAATAGTAAGATCTTCTATTTCAATTATATTACTTCCACCAAAACGTAAACGTGCTTCAAGACGAGCAACAAGTACGTCAAAATCAAATGGTTTACGAATATAATCATCAGCACCAGCTCTTAAGGCTTCGATTTCACTTTCGTTATCATCACGAGCAGAAAGTACAACAACAGCTGTTTTTGGAGTATTTGTTTTAATATCACCAATAATATCTACTGAGTTTCCGTCTGGAAGCATCCAGTCCATTAGAACTAAATCGTAGTTACGAATGTCCAGGTAGTATTCACCATCTTTTAAAGTTTCTGTAACATCACTTTGGTAACCAAACTCTTTTAGTCCCTCAGCTAACATTTTATTTAAAGTAACTTCATCTTCAATAATTAATATACGCATATATGTTTTTCCTATAAATGAAAATTTTGTGGAATTGTATCATAAAAATGAGGTTAATTTAAAGTAATTTTAATAATTGTTAAAGTTTTTTTTAAAATTAGCGTTTAAATTGATCGCTTACACTAACGCTACAATCACTTAAAATAGAGGGTTTTGAGATTTTTAGAGTATGTGAATTTATAAGTGGAAATTCTTTTGAAATTTCTGATTTTAAACTTAAAATAGCGTCTTCTATAAGCTCAAATTTAGAAAAAATCATCGTTTTTTTGATTAAATCAGCTATATTTACATAGTTTATATACTCATTTTTAAACTCATATTCACACTCAAAGTTAACAATTACGTCCTGTTCTTTTTCGCGTTCATGATCTAAAATTCCAATAATACATTGAAATTTTAGATCCTCTATATGAATTTTCATAAGTTATATTACTCTTTTTTCTTCACCTTTAAATAGGCGGATAAAGTTTGGTATATGTTTGTAAAACAGAATAAATGCAATCAGAAGAACAGGTGCATGCGGCATATCAGGTTTTAATACAAAACTTGCAACAACCAATGCTAAAAGAGCAGTCATTGATGAAAGTGAAGATATACGGATAACTTTAGCAGCAATTGCCCATACAACTAATGCTATAATAGTCTCTATTGGAAGCATAACCATCATTACACCCATACCAGTTGCAACACCTTTACCACCTTCAAAATTTAAATATGGCGAGAAACAATGACCAATTACTGCTAAAACGGCAATACCCCAAAGTGTAGATTCACTCAAACCTATTGCCATAGCAATAAGTAAAACTGCTATACCCTTTAGTGCATCAAGAGCCAGTGTTGCAGCTCCAAGTTTTTTAGCAAGAGCAGGATTAGTTTCTTTTACAACACGTAAAACATTTGTAGCACCAATACTTCCACTACCGCTAGATTTAACATCAACACCAGCAAAGTATTTTGCTAAAAGAAGACCAAAAGGGATACCACCTACTAGATAAGCAAGTATAAAAAACTGTACATTTGTATTATTTAAAAATTCCATAAAAATCCTAAAGAAAAAATTATTGTATTTTACTTGAATCTTAATAATAAATAGATAAAATGTTTTTCAAAACAAAAATACCTAAAGGGGATATTGTATGATCGATTTTTTTATGAAACTTTTTAAAGCTTTTAACTCTTCTCAAACACCTTGGCAGATGTCTTTAGCTATAGCACTGGGTATGGCTATGGGTCTTACTCCGTTTTCCGGTTGGCAAAGTGTTATTATAATCCTTTTAGCACTTATTATAAATATTCACTTAGGTCTTTTTATAGTAGCCAGTGGTTTTTTTGCAGCAATTGCATATATGTTTGACCCTATATTTGAATCTATCGGATACTATATACTAACTAACCCTGCTTTAGCAGATATTTTTACAAGTGCTTACAATTCGTCTATTACAAGAACTACATACTTCAATAACACTTTGGTTATGGGGACATCTATAGTAGCACTAGTTCTGATTGTTCCAATCTATTTTGCACTTAACAAAATAGTTTATATATACAGAGATAAAATAGCTACAACACTTCAAAAATATACAATATTTAAAACGTTGGGAATATCGGTTAGCGATAAAAAAGATAAGTTTTTAAGAATATGGGGATTTGGGTTATTTGCAGTTTTAGCAGGTTTGTCAACAGCTTTTATTCTATTGTTCTTAGATCCGCTAACAAAGTTTTCTTTGGAAAAATCGATAAGTATAATTACAAATAAAGATGTAGAGATAGATAGTGTAGATGTGTCTTTAAAAGAGGGTTCATTAACTATAAATGAACTAAATGTTTTCAAAAACGGGATCAGCTCTTTAAAAACTGAATTAATAGCAATCGATCTCGACTTTAATCAACTGTTTTTTAATAGATACCATATAGAAAATGTAGTTTTTAAAGGGATGGAGTTTAATCAAGTAACAGATGCAAAGGTAAAAGAAGAGAGCCCAAAAAGCTCAGCTGCTTCTAAAGAGAAAAGCAAATCTGAAAAAAGCAGTTTTGAATTTAACACATCATCTCTTCCAAAACCTGAAGATCTAATTGCCAGAATGGGGTTAAGTTCAACAAAAAATTATGAACAGGCTGCAGCAAAGTTTGAAAATATTGAGAAAAAATATAAAGACGCAATAGAGAAAAATTTTTCAAAAGAAGAACTAAATCGTATAAAATCAGATGCTGAAAATATAAAAACTAATTTCAATAAGATAAAAGGTGTTAAAAACATAACACCTGAACATCTTAGCTTAATCAAGAAAACTCTTGATGATGTTAAGAAGTTACGTAAAGAGCTAAAGCAGAAAAAACAAGCCTTTAAAGTGTTAAAAAATGAGTTTAGTAAAGATAAAAAAGAATTATCAAGTTTAACAAATAAAATCGTTGATGGTGCCAAAGGTGATTATAAAAACCTATCTGAAAACTATAGATTTAATAAACAGGGCGGTTTAAATGTAGTTGGTGTTGTGTTTGGAAAAGATATAAAAGAGTATACGTCAACTTTTCTAACTTACTACGATATGGTGAAACCATACTTAAAAAGTGAAGAAGAACCACCTGCACCACCAAGAGGCGAGGGTAGATGGATCAGGTTTAAAGAGTTGAATTCACAAGTTGATATGCTTGTAAAAAATATAGACTTAAGCGGTGTATACAAGTTAAACAGTTTTAGTGCGAATATGAAAAACATAAGTTCAAACCAAGAGTTGTTGAATAAGCCGTTTAAACTAAAGCTAGAGAGTGAAGGTAAACTCTCAAAAAGTTTTGATCTCGGACTTACAAAACTCAATAGTGCTGAACTTAGTATAGATGCAAAAGCACAGAGTATGGATTATGTAACTATATTAGCAGATACAAAACTACAATATAGCAAAGCAAAATTCTCTACAAAAGAGCTTAACGATCTTAACAGTTTTAATGTAGATATTGCACTTAGTGAAGAGATAGTATCGCCAAAAATAAAAGTTAAATCTGATTTGGATGAAAAACTAAAAGATATTTTTGCAAAAGTGATAAAGCAAAAACTTCAAGAGTACAAAGGTGAACTTAAAAAGCTTATTGATGAAAATATGAAAGAGAAATTGGCTGAGCTTGGACTTAAAAATAAAGATATAGCAGAGTTGCAAAAAGTTTTAAACGGTTCGTTAGATGATTTTGTCAGTATAGATTCTCAGCTTAATAATCAAGAAAAAGGATTAAAGTCGAAATCTACGGATGCAGTGAAAGACAAAGCAAAAGAAAAAGTAAATGATCTACTTAAATCGTTTAAGTTTTGAATTTGATATAATTACGCCAAATAAATATTAGGACAGTTTTTTGAGTTTATCTAATAAAGAATTAGTTGAAAAAATAAATGAATATAAAAAGAAACTAAGTGTTACAGTAGTTGCTCACTTCTATCAAAGAGACGAAGTTTTTGAGATGGGTGACATTACAGGAGATTCACTAGAGTTGGCTATGCGTACAAAAGCTGATGATGCTGAGTTTGTAGTATTTTGCGGTGTTGGTTTTATGGGACAAAGCGTTAAAGTTTTAAGCCCGCATAAACGTGTAGTTATGCCTCGCATAGCTTGTTGTGCAATGGCAAAAATGATTGATGCAGAAGCTTATGATAATGCCGTTAAAATTTTAAATGACTCAGGCATTAAAAGTGAAGATATACTTCCGATTACATACATAAATTCAGATGCCGGGGTAAAAGCAAGAGTAGGTGAGATGGGTGGTATGGTTTGTACAAGCTCAAACGCTAAGAAGATCATCACAACAGCTTTAAAAGAGGGTAAAAAAATATTTTTTGTACCTGATCGCTGTCTTGGTCAAAACATAGCAAACCAGATGGAATTAAAATCTTGCGTAATAGGTGACGGTAGTGATCCTAAAGAATCAGACATTATCTGTTTTGACGGCTTTTGTTCAGTTCACCAACTTTTTACTGTAGAAGATATTGAATTTTACAGAGAAAAGTACCCGGGTATATTAATTGCAGTACACCCTGAGTGTGATCCTGCCATTTGTGACAAGGCTGACTTTGTAGGTTCAACTTCTCAACTTATAAAATACATAACAGAGTTAGACCCTGAACAAAAAGTAGCAGTAGGGACTGAATTTAATATGGTAAATCGCCTACGTCCTAAAAACACTTATGTACTAAGTTCTACAAAACCTGAATGTCCGACTATGAATGAGACAACGCTTCAAGATCTTTATGATGTTTTAAAGTCTATTGACGAAGGTCAACCTTTAAACGAGATTCAAGTAGATGAGTCAACACAAAAATGGGCAAAAATAGCACTAGAAAGAATGCTGGAACTATAATGAACTTAGAAAAATTTGTAAAATCTACTTTAGCAGAAGACATAGGACGTGGAGATCTTTACGCATTAGTAGAAGAAGCCGTAGATGCAGAGGCATATGTTTTTGCAAAGTGTGACGGTGTCATGGCAGGACAGGTATATGTAAACGTACTTGCGAATCTTGAAGATCTTGAGATTGAGTGGTTAAAGAATGACGGCGATAAGTTTGTAAAAGGCGATGTACTTTTAAATGTTAAGTCAAACTCTCACAAAGTTTTAAAAACAGAGCGTACACTTTTAAATATGCTTTTGCATGCCAGCTCTATTGCAACACTTACTAATAAATACTTAGAGATCATAAAACCATATGACGTGAAACTTTTAGATACTAGAAAAACTAGACCGCAGTTAAGAGTGTTTGAAAAATATGCTACTAGATGTGCAGGTGCTGTTAATCATAGAATGGGTCTTGATGATTCTTTGATGATCAAAGATACTCACTTAAAAACTATAAAAGATTTAAAATCTTATATTAAAAAGGCAAGAATGCAGATACCTTTTACTACAAAAATTGAGGTTGAAGCTGAAACTTTTGAGATTGCAAAAGAGGCTTTTGAAGCAGGTGCTGATGTAGTTATGTGTGATAATATGACACCTGAACAGATTAAAGAGATAGTTGAGTTTAGAAATAAAAACTATGCGCACATAATACTTGAAGCTAGTGGAAATATCTCACTTGAAACTATAGAATCATATGCAAAAACAGGAGTTGATGCTATAAGCAGCGGTGCACTTATCCATCAGGCTAACTGGATTGATTTGTCTATGAAGTTAAAGTAGTTTAACTTTATAGATTAGTCTTTATACTTTAAACCTACAATCTGAAATTTTCTATAGTTATTTAAAAATAGTTCAACAAGTTTAGGATCAAAGTGTTTTGCACTTTGCTCTTTTATGTGTTTTAAAACCTCTTCCTCTTCCCAAGCCTTTTTATAAACACGATCAGATATCAGAGCATCATATACATCTACAAGTGCGGTTATTCTTCCATATATATGAATATCTTCACCACTAAGCCCTCTAGGATAACCTTGTCCATCCCATTTTTCATGGTGTTCATGAGCAATGATGGCAGCTGTAGCTATAAGAGGTCTATTTGAGTGTTTAAGCATATCATATCCACGGTTCGCATGGGTTTTCATGATCTCATACTCTTCATCATTTAGTTTTCCATGTTTTAGTAAAATACTGTCAGGTATAGCAACTTTTCCAATATCGTGCATAGGAGATGCCATATGTAACAGATCTGTATCTTCTTGAGAAAGTCCGTATAATGATGCTAATAGTTTAGAATACTCAGCTACACGTTTAACATGGTTTGCAGTTTCTTTTGAACGGCTCTCACCAATAGAACCCATCGTAAAAATAATCTCTTTTTGAATTTTTTCAATCTCTTTAGAATCACTTATATTGTGTCTAATAGCCCTATAGCCAATTATTTTTTTATTTGAATTGAACATAGGCTCAATCTCTGCTTTAACCCAGTAATAGGAACCATTTTTATGAAGATTTTTTATATCCCCACTCCAGTGTTTACCTGCTTTTAGCGTTTCCCACATATCATTGAAAACCTCTTTTGGCATATCAGGGTGTCTAATGATATTGTGGTTTTTACCTACAAGTTCATCTTCATTATAACCACTAATATCACAAAATGCAGAACTTACATTTGTAATCTTTCCTTTAAGATCTGTTTCTGAGAAAATTACGTTGTTATCGTATGAATTTAAAAGCTCAACTAACTTATCTTTTTGTTTTATAATTTTCCAAATAAATATCAATAGTATTAGGATTATGAATATTCCAAAAAACCTTGCATTATGAGTGTCTTGAATGTCTGATAACAAGTATGGATCATCTTCATACGATACAAGCCATGCAGATAATTCTTTTGTAGTATTTTGTTTAATAGGCATAAATGAGATAATTTCTACATCATTATCAATATTGGAAAATATAGCGAAACTTTCACTCTTTTGCATCTTTTTATTAAGTTTATCAGTTATATTTTCTAAATGTTTTTTATATCTGGTTTCTTCATTAGGATTATGGGATGCTGAAAGAGTCATTAGAAAATCTTTATGCTCAATACTTGGTTTATAGTTTAAGATCCTATCATCACGATCCCATGCTTTGGAATCAAAAATAGATTTTTTTACTAAATAATGGGTGTGAATTTCACTAAGTTCATTAAGTTTTTTTTGAAACAATTCTGAAGGGTAAGAGATCTCTACAGCACCAACATGTTTTAAATTTTTGTCAAAAATAGGGTATACGTTTCTTATAGCATGAGCGGTTCTACCACCTGAAAAACCTCTAACAACCTCTTTAGTACGGTTTACATATTCAAAATCTTGACGAATATTTGTAAGATCGTCACCATACTTTTCTGTTTTGTGTAGACGTACAAATACTTTGTTGTTTGGAAATACAAAATGGTATTGAAGCAGACCTTCATTTCTATACGTATTGTAGTCAGAAGATAATATGCTAATAAATTCTTCTCTTAATTCATCTCTTTTTTTATTATTTTTTGTGTTCCATGCTTCAGATAAGATATCTAATACTCTATCTTTTTTAATAGTTATATCATATATTATATCTGCTTGTGTAGCTTGGTTCTTTTCCCAAATTTTATAGTTTGTTTGCAAATGTTTTAAGTGTGTAATATTTGAGTATTCTATCTTATTATTTAGATTTATTTGAGTTATGTAATATAGAAGATAAGATAAAAGTAAAAAAAATATAAAAAAATATAAGTGTAATAGATGAAATTTTTTATAAATAGAGTTGTAAATTAGATGTTTCATAATCGTATTATATCAATATTATTACTATTTTATATATAAAACATATATTTTAAATCTCTAACAATAGTTTCAGTAAATTTAGATAGAATTATTGCCTTTAAATTTAATATAAAGATCTTTTATGCAACAAACACAAGCAAGAATAAATATATATGCCCTCTTATCTAGGGTTTTATTACAAGAGCTAGATTTAGAGCTTTTAAAAACTATACAAAATGATGAAAATATTTTGGAGTTTTTTCCTACGTTTAAAGAGTGGGGCGCTTTAAAAGAAGTAGAAAATAAAAAGTTACTAGATGAGTTCATAAATCCTGATTTTGTGAATCTTTCAGTATTACACTTAATACCGTATGAGACTTTTTATACAAGAGAAGATCAGATGGTTGAAACAGGTGGAGCTAATCCTGTTACAGATATGTACAGTGCATACGATTTTATGGTTGATTTTGAAAAAGCGCGTACAGTATCTGCAGATCATATTGGAGTTGAATTAGAATTTATGCACCATTTGGCAAGTGCTGAGTTAAAAGCATTGGAATCAGATGATCAAAAAGCTGTAGCTGAGTTAAGAGAAGTTCAGTATGAGTTTTTAAATAAACACCTTTTAAACTGGGCACCAATGTATTTAATCAACTTAAAGTACGAGGCTCGTACACCACTTTATTATGATGCTGCTGATCTGGCACTTGAATTTATATTAAGTGATAATGAATATCTAACAGAAGAGTTGAAAAAATAAAACATGATTAATTTGAACGCGGGTTTATGTGTACGCTCAAAAAGCGTAGAATCAGAATGTAACAATTGTGAAGTGATCTGTCCGACTGATGCGATAAGTTTTGTAGAACAAAACCCAGTACCTGCAATTAACCATTCAACTTGTGTAGAGTGTGGAGCTTGTGGTGCAGTATGTCCCAATGAAGCTTTGGCACTTGATGATTTTAAATCTCATGAGTTTTTCTTTGACTTTCTAGAAGATAAAGACAATCTAATATCATGTAGAAAGAACGTACCTTGTATAGCTGCTATTAATGTTGAAAATCTTATATCTATAGCTGTACTTAAAAAAGATCTAGTATTTGATATGGGGTATTGTGATGAGTGTGAGATAGTAAACACATGTAAAGAAAAAATAATAGCTAATGCGGAAGAAGCTTCTTATCTGTTAGAAGCTATGGAAAATGAAGCAGTTATTACACTTAAAAATGTAAAATATGAGCCAAAAGAGGAAAAATCAGAATCAAATAGACGCGATTTTTTCCGTTTGGCTAACTTAAAAACTGTAGGGCATGCTCATAAGAAGTTTGAAGATGAGATTAAAAAAGCAACAGATGAGCTTACAGAACATACTTTGGCTAAAACTGATATTGAACTGCTTAGACAAAAAAATATTCCTGCAAAAAGAAAGCTTTTTTATACTGCAATAAAAAGGGTTGAAAAACCGAGTCAGTTTCATGTAATAGATGCAAGCGAAGTGACATTTACATCTTCAAAACTTTTAGATATAGACAGCTGCAGCGCATGTCAAATGTGTTACAGAGTATGTCCGACGGGAGCACTCAGCAGTGATCTTAAAAATTCTAAAATTGATTTTGATCCGTTTTTATGTATAAAGTGTAATATTTGTCACGATGTGTGTGAGCCTAATGCAATCACAACAAGCCCTTCGTATAATATTAAAGAGTTTTTTGAGCCAAGTGTAATTAATCTAATAACTTTTGATGTAAAACGCTGTAATGAATGTAATGTAGTGTTTAGTACAAATGATCCTAATGTTAAGTTATGCTATAGATGTAAAGCTGAAGAGGAAGAAGCAAGAGAGCTTTGGGGAATAGATGAGGAGTATTAAGTTATGATGAACAATGATAACCAGATATCTAAAGAGACAAAGCTTTTTGGATATATTGGTGAACATGCAGGTGTAAGCAGATTTAGTGCAATAAGCAATAAATTATATAAAGCTGATGGCTTTGATGCGATGATGATCCCTATGAATATACGCGAGGATGATCTTTATTTTACAGTTGCAAATATGAAAAAATCACATGTTAACGGTGCTGTTATTTCAAGCGAATATGTGAGTGATGTTTTAGAGATTGTTGATGAAGCATCGGGAATTGCCAAAAGAAGCGGAATGTGTGATATTATATTTCGTAAAGGTGAAACTCTTGAAGGTGATATATTCTCTATTAGGGTATTGACAGAGATTTTAAAAGATATGCGTATTAGACGTATAGCACTAATAGGAATTAACCATTATGCAAAAGCATTTTCGTTTCTATCATGTGGATTTGAAGTAAGTTATTTTAATGATAACTTGGAAGAGTTGATGGCTTTTACACAGGAGCTTGAATTAAATAATGCAGATATAAACCGTATTGCAGATGGAATGAGTGTTGATTTTTCATCTTATGATGCAGTGCTTGATTTTTCAGATCTGCAAAGTCTGACAATGGTTGAAAAATTAGCTGAGTTTAATTTTGATATGAAAAATACAAAACAGTTCTCACCGCTAAAGCAAAGGGCTATAGAGTTAGACAAAAAATATATATCTTATGATGATATGCTTGAAGAATTGACTCAAGCAGTATATAACAAAATTAAAAGTTAAATAAAGGAAGTATAATATGAACCACCACGATTTAGATGATTTAAAAAATGAGTTTGACAAGTTTGTAAAGGATAAATGTTCTCTAAATCCGGAAGACAACATGGCTAACGGACAAAATCCGGATGCAGGTGATAAAGAAGATGAAGAACCTGTTCCACAGTTTGTTGATGCGTTAACTTCAAAATTGTTAGCACCTGCAATAAGCGGTGTGTATTTATCTCGTTTAGATATAAAAAGAATTGCTGAAGGTATAGATGAATCAATACCTATCAAAGAGCGTATTAAAATGGTTAGAGCACTTTTTCGCCATACTACAAAAAGAGAGTATCTAGAAACAGCTTTTGCAGAGATAAACAAACATATAAACGGGCGTATATTAATATATAAAGAACTTAGTGAAACTTTCCCTGCATCAAAAAAGATTTTTGATGATAATATAGAAAAAGCTAACAAAACAATGAAGATATTTGAGCAGATTGTTAATGATTATGAAGAGATCGAACCGACAGACGATCCAATGTTTGTATAGAACTATTTGAACAACTTAATTTTTTTGTTGTTCAAGTAATTTAATGAAACATCTTTTTCATAGCTTTGAAAAAGACTTTGAACATTCCCTTATTCTGTACAGTTTCATCGATAAACTCGTCATAAGTCATGTTTTTTGACTCTAAAAAATCTCTTAGATATTTTTCACTGGCTTCCATCCCACCAGTATTTTCAAGTTTTACAAGTTCTTTATAAATTGGAGTTATCTCTTCAATGGCATCTCTTGGCGCAGCTCTTCTAAAAGCAGTATAAGATACAATTTGACTGCTAAGTGCATCACGTTTGGGTTCAAATTCCGTTACAACCCAGTAAAAACTGCCATCTTTAGCTAAGTTTTTTACTAAAGCCATAATATTTTGCCCTTTAGATATTCTATCCCACATCATCTTAAACACAATCTTAGGCATATCAGGGTGTCTAATAATACTATGTGGTTTACCTAAAAGCTCTTGCTCAGTATATTTTGAGATCTCTATAAAGTAATCATTTCCGTATTCTATAAAACCTTGAGGGTTGGTTTGCGATACGATATATTTTTTTGAATCGAGAATGATTTCATTATCTGTAGGAATTGGTCTGTACATACTAATACCTTAATTTATTTATTATCTAATTTAATTTGTATATACAGAAACTATTCCTATATATTTATTTATAATTAGATTTTTTTATAATAAATAATAATATATAATAATATATAAATTATAGTTTAATTTAAAGAAAAGTATTACATTTAACTTAATAAATGATTATGAATTAACAGATATATACTTTTCAATAGAGTTGTTTAATATAGCCAACTTCTCTTTATATGCTTTTACATAATCTCCAAGCATGTCATATTTTTTAAATATGATTTTTTGAAGTATTTCACTTGAAAACTCTTGCATATCATCAGCACCAACGGCACCTGCAAGTCCACGCATATCTAAACATAACATTCTTGCCTGCTCAAATCTGTGTTCATAAACAAGTTTTTCAAATACAACGTCACTGTCTCCATAAGCATCAACAAACTCTTTTAAAACTTCTATATAAAAAATAGGATTTCCACCTGCCTGTTTTAAACCGTTCTCTACATTTAAACCATCTAAGTTTTTAATTTCAACCTCTTGAGATAGATCTTCACTAGAAGCACTTTCAACAAAGTTCTTTTTATTTATAAACTTATCAAATGCTGTATATAGTTTCTCTTTTTCTAATGGTTTTGATAGATATCCGTTCATTCCTACAATAAAAACTTTATTAATTTCATCTGCAGCTGTTAATGCACTAAGAGCTACAATCGGAACCATATCTAGATCTTTATTTTGTCTAATTTTCCTAGTAGCTTCATACCCATCCATGATCGGCATGTTGATATCCATCAATACCATATCAAATTGATTATTATCATTTAAAATATCAACCGCTTCCTGACCGTCATTTGCAATAGTGATATTCATATTTGATTTTTTAAGCACACTGGTCAAAACTTTTTGGTTTATCAAATTATCTTCTACAATTAATAAGTTGGTATCTGAGAAATGTGCGAAACTTTCCAGCTTAATATTTGGAGCATCTGCGAAACGATCTCTATGAACTAGCAGTTTTTTATTGCTAGTATTATTTTCAATAGTTTTATCAGACTTGTTAAATTCAGATAAAGTATAAAAGATACTCTCTTTTGTAAGTGGTTTATGAAGACTAATAGCATCAATATTCTTTTTTGAAGTTTTGGCAAATATATTGCTTAGGGTTAATAGATTTGGTCTTTTATCTTTTTGAATATTTGAGATAGTTTTTGTAAATGTCGAATTGATAAGTTTTTCATCTATTAAAATCGTTGTATATTTTGAAAGATCAGGTGTTTTACTTAAAAATTCTTCTTTTGTTTGCGTGTCGACATCACATTTTATTGTTTGAAGAATTCTTTTTATTGCAAGTGTTGTTTCATATGAAGAGTCAACAAGAAATATTTTTTGATTTTGAGTTAGTTTTGTATTAAGTCTATTTTCTTTAAGTGTGTTTGCGTTTACTTCATAGTATGGTAAGTTTAATACAAACTCAACATTTGAGTTTTGATGATTGTTTCTTGCAATAATAGTACCACCCATAAGTTCAGCAAGCTCATACGATACAAATAGTGCCATACCATCGTATTTTTTTGTTTGTTCATTATATTTTGTTTTAAAAATATCTTTACTAACTGTAACCATTGTATTTGAGTAAACAACAAAATGTAGTGTAGTAGGTGCATTGAATTTACTTCTTTTAGAAACTTGAACAGCTATCTGTTTAGAAGAGTTTACTATACAAAACTCTATAAGATTGACTAGAATTTTTGATATTCCAAGCGTGTCTGAATTTAACATATCAGGAATATTGTCATCCACATCAAAGATTAGCTCTAAGTCTATTTCGCTGTGGTTTGTTTTTATCTGTCCAAGTATGTCGTTTAGCAAGTTTTCAAGTTTAAAATTTTCATTTAACGGATGGACTTTTTTAGATTTAATTTGTAAGAACTCAATTAAATCACTAGTTGCATCTATAATAGTGTTTTCAGAGCTTATAACTTTACTAATATGTTTTTGTACAGACTCATTAGTAGTTTTAAGTTTTGTAGTATCACCAAGTGTTTCTTTAGTAATATTTTGTATGTTTTTACTCATTTCTACAAGAAGTTCACTCTGGCGGTGTTCTATCTCTTCTTGATGTTTCATCATTTGTGCATGTTCAGATTTTACTTTGGAGAGTTGTTTAGAGGATAAAAATAGAGAAATAATACCTATAAATGCTAATGCAAAAAGGGCAACTAACATAGTTAGTTCCTCATTAGTACCTAATGTACTTGCAAAAAGAGGTGCACTTAGAATGACAAAAATAAGAAAAAAGTTTTTCATTGATAAACCTTGTTATTTTAAATTAAAGGATTATAACAAAAAATAGATTATTTTAAAAGTTATAGAAACTTTAAGATTAACTGCCAAGTAACTGCACTTAGAATACCTGCTGTAAAACCTGCTACGATGTCGTCTGCCATCACACCGACACCGCCTTTTGCCTCACGATCAAGTCTGCCTATGATCGATGGTTTTGTGATATCAAAGTATCTAAATAATAAAAAAGAAAGAATTGATTGTATTAAAAAACCGTTTTCAAAGTTTGAAACTTCATTTAAATTAATACTTATTGCAGGAGCAACACTTAAGGCAAACCACATCCCTGCAAGCTCATCAATAACAATTCTTTTGTCATCGTGAATACCACTCTTTTGCTCATATTTGTTAATCTCTCTTATAGCTATGGCTGTGATTAAAACAGTAGCCATAAAAAGTGTTTCGGCACTAAAGTATATTAGTATTAGCATACCAAGTGGAAGTGATACTAACGTACCTACAGTTCCAGGAGCTTTAGGAGATAGTCCAGAGTAAAAAAGTGTAATAAAAAACCAATTCATAATTATTTGCCTATTAAGTTAGTGATGTTGTTTGATAAAGCTTCATAAGCTCTAAATAAAAATCTTTTTCAGTATGCTCTTCTAAAAGGCCCTCTACCGGAAGCAGATCATAATAAAGCTTTTCTAAATTTTTAAACCTGTTTGGATGTAGTTTAGATAGTATTTGAGCTGAGAGCTCTTTTCTAATGAGCATCGTTGGTGGCAAAATACCGAGTTCTAAAAGTTCTAGGATAGAATCTGAATGAAAAGAGATCTGGTGATGCTGACCGTGTGGACAAGTTGTTTTGCTTACAAGTGTCGTACATTTATCACAGTAAACATACTGGCTTGCTACCGTGATCTCTATATCTATTCCTATAACCTTATCTATGATAGAGTTATTTGAATTTGAATCATAAAACATACCAAGACCTGCATGGTTTAGTCCTACCGTCAGTCTGTCACATCCATAGTTTTTAGATACTATTGCATCTAAAATAATTTCATTATAACCTGCAAAAATATAGCTATTTTCAAGTGGTACTACAAGGACTTCATTTTTTGTTAAAAAGTTGTTTATGAAATATTCTAAACTCTCTTTTCTAATATCGAAACTCAGATTTGTTTCTGTATACGGTTTTAATAAGAAAATTACTAGCAGATCAGTGTTGTCAAGTGTTTGTCTGATCAGTTTTTCATGTCCACGGTGAAGCGGATTAGCCGCCATCATAAGTGCTGTAGTATGTTTGGCATTTATAAGACTTTTTGCTTCTTCAATAGTGTTTTTATGCTCAAACTGCTTAGGGTTTGTTATAGTAAACTCACCGCTTATGGCGAAAGAACCAAGTCTGCTCAGAGTAGCTTGAACACCTGGATGACCTGTATCTGAAGTTCCGTAAATTTGTTTGATACGTTCAAGTGGATCAATTTCAAATACCTCCTCAACTATCAAAGTAGCAAATTCTACCTTATCACAGATCAGTAAGATCTCTTCACCGGGTTTTAAAGATTTTAATACTTCTGCATTTGTTTTTCCAGACGGTGCAAGAATAAATGGAAATGGAAAAGTTTGTCCGTTAATAAGTCCAGTTTGTAAAACTTCTGCACTTTCTTTAGAGTTCATTAGTTTTGTTGCAGGTCTTAAAAGACCGTTTTTTAACATCTCTAAAGCAGATACTGCTTCTGCATCTATAAAGAGTGTTTTATTTCTTTTTGACGATGTCATATTTTTTACGTTTCTCCCATAAGCTTTTACGTGATATACCTAGTTTTTTAGAAAGCTCGGTATCTGGAAATTTATTTTGATAATTTAAAACAATAAATTTAACATAATCCTCTATAGGAAGGATTTCACCTTGATCAAAGACGTTGTTGTCACTCTTGATCTCAATAACGTTAAAGTCAACATCGTCAACTTTATCACTGTTGGCTATAATGGCTTGTTTGTCTGCTATAACTTCTAAAAAGGCTTTTCTTTCACCTTTTTTTAGTGATTGGTAGTCTATTATATAGAGTATTGTATTTGGTCCTGTAGCATTTATCTCAGACATAGCTTTAGGATCATTTAAAGAGATAAAGTTTATTGCCTTGTTTTTAATGCGAGCATGTTCAAACGCAAATGCATCTATGTTTTTAATAAAACCTGATGAAACAAAAACAGGAAGTTCAATCTCTTCATGGTTGTAATCGTTTGATATGTTTGCAAAAGAGTGCGCTAGATATTTTTCATAAGCAATATTACGTTTTTTAACTTTTTCATAATCTTGGTAATGGTTTATTTTTCTAACAAGCTCTTCTATCATAAAAGGTTTTAGTATATAATCTTTTGCACCTGCGGCTAAAGGTTTTGATACGGTATCATTTGATATATATGACACCATTAAAATTATGATAGAGTTTTTAAAAGTTTCAATAACAGGGTTAAAGTCTTGACCGTTTATGTTTGTAGATAATAGTACTACATCGTAGCTGTTACTCTTAATAGCATCTCTAGTTGACGTACACATCTCACATACATGACCTAGATCACCAAGTTTTGTTGCTATACTTTGTGCTAAATATACTTCGTTTTCTATAATTAATATTTTCAAATTTTACCCTTTAACTCTTCTGTTGCCAATTAAAATATTTTAAATTGGCATTTGCAAAAACTGCTACACCTTCGGCTCTACCGACAAAGCCTAGTTTTTCAGTTGTTGTAGCTTTTACGTTAACTCTATGCATATCACAGTTTATAATACTTGATATGGTCTCTCTCATTTGCTGCTTATACTGTCCAATACGAGGCTTCTGTGCTGCAATAGTGATATCAACGTTTATAATAATATAACCGTAGTTATAGATCTTTTTTACTACATGTTTTAATAGCTCTTTTGAATCTATACCTTTATATGTATCATCGTTATCTGGAAACATCATCCCAATATCTCCCATACCGGCGGCACCTAAAATTGCATCGATAAGTGCATGAATAGCAACATCTCCGTCACTATGAGCTTTAAACCCATAATCTGAGTCAATTTTAACACCGCAAAGATACATATCACCCTTGTCGTCAAACGCATGGACATCAAACCCGTTACCACTTAAAATATCATTAGATGGGGAATCTATACAAGGTATCTTGTTTAGATCACTAATATGAGTTATCTTGTGAGCATTTTCATCACCATCTATAAACTCTCTATTCCCGCCACTTGCAACTATTGCTGAGCTTTCATCAGTATATTCTATATCTGTATCCAAAGCTTTTAAAAGTATCGCAGTTTTTGAGAGTTGCGGTGTTTGAACACGTTTTACCTTATCTCTGTCAATCGTTACACCGTCATATACGATAGTATCATTCAGAGGTAGAAAAGGTACAATACAATCTGCATCAGTTTTATGTGAGATTATTCTTTCTAAAAATGTAGCTTCGATACATGCACGAGCTATGTCACTAACTAGAACATAATCAGTATTAACATATTTTAGAGAGTTTTTCAGTGATTGTTGACGTGTATCTCCACCTTCAACATATGTAAATTGTCCATAACTTTTCATGTATTCTAAATCATCAGCTGAAGATGTAATAATTATTTTAGCAAAAACAGAAGTTTTTTCTAATTTTTTTGCTACAAAAAACCACAATGGGTCATGTTTAATTCTAAGCCATTGTTTTTTTACATCCATCTCAAAACGGCTAGAACTGCCAGCTGATAGCAAGATAAGTGTTAAGTCTCTCAATAGATAACCCCATCTGATTTTAGTGTTACCAAATTATACATTTAGAAAACTTTGGCTATCTTGAAAGTAGTCTGTAATTATAAGATTTTTTTTTATAACAAACAGACTTTTATGTAATAAAAGGAAAAATAAAATATGCTATAATCCCTCTTATGAAAAATACGATAAATTTACTAAAAAAACATGATGAATTAACAGTTATAGATACGCCACTTGATATCTATTTAGAAATACCACATTTAGCATATGCAGAAGTTAAAAAAGAGGGTGGGGGGAAAGCCCTTCTATTTACAAATGCAGTAGAAGAAAAAACGGGAAAAAAGTTTGAAGAACCTATTTTAATGAACGTATTTGGTTCATATAAAAGATGCGAATTACTTTTTGGTCGTACTATTGAATCAGTTGCTGATGAGATAAGTAAACTATTACATATGAAGCCGCCATCAGGTTTTAAAGAGAAATTTTCTATGGCGAGTGAGCTTTTTAGTTTAAAAAACATTTTTCCAAAACGTTTAAAAGGTAAAGGTGAATGTCAGGAAGTTATATATAAAGATGACAATATAGACCTTTCACGTATCCCTGTTTTAACAACTTGGGAACAAGATGGTGGTCCATTTATAACAATGGGACAGGTTTATACACAGAGCCTTGATGGAGAGATGGTAAATCTTGGTATGTATAGACTTCAAGTTTATGACAAAGACACGTTAGGAATGCACTGGCAGATCCATAAAGACTCTTCACACTTTTTTGATCAGTATCAAAAAGCAGGTAAAAAAATGCCTGTTTCAGTTGCAATAGGTGGAGATCCTTTATATACGTGGTGTGCAACGGCTCCACTACCGTATGGAGTAAATGAACTTTTAATGTACGGGCTTATCACTAAAAAACCGGCACAACTTGTAAAATCTCTTACAACGCCGTTGTATATACCTAAAGATGTAGACTATGTAATCGAGGGTTGGGTCGATACGGAACATTTAAAATTAGAAGGACCGTTTGGTGATCATACTGGTTACTATACTTTAGAAGAGATGTATCCATGTATGAAAGTTAGTGCTATAACAACTAAGAAAAAACCTACATATTTAGCTACTGTTGTAGGGAAACCGCCTTTGGAAGATAAGTATATGGGTTGGGCTACAGGAAAAATATTCTTTCCTCTTTTAAAAACAACTGCACCAGATCTGCTCGATTATCATATGCCAGAGAATGCAGGTTTTCATAATCTTATAATGGCAAAAATGCAACCGTTGTATAAAGGACATGCTAAACAGTTTATGCATGCTTTTTGGGGAGCAGGGCAGATGAGTTTTGTAAAACATGCAATATTCTTGGATGAAAAGGCCCCAAAGCTTGATAATTATGAAGCTCTCACTACATATATATTAAATCGTTTTACACCTAAGTCTCTTTTTATTACAGAGGGTATTTTAGACGCACTTGATCATTCATCACCCGAAGAGCTTGTAGGTGGTAAGTTAGGTATTGATGCAACGGCCGCTCATAAAGTAGAAGCCCCTAACTTATTAAGTGATGAAGAGTTGTTAAAGCAGGTAAAAGAGTTGATCCCAGACGCCGTTGAATTACATCAGTTTATGCGCAGAACTAAAAACCCAATAACTGTTATTAGTGTAAATAAATCTAAAAACGTAAAAGAGTATTTTGAAGCATTGGTACCTTTGAGTACAAATATACGTATAGTGGTATTTATAGATGAAAAAGCCAATGATGTATTTAATGCTTATATGACATTATGGCGTGTTACGAATAATATAGATGCACAGAGAGATATATTTATATCTGGTTTAATGGTAGGAATAGACGGTACAAATAAAAATAAGTTTGATGGTTTTACTAGAAGGTGGCCTGATGATGTTGATTGTACACCTAGTGTAATTGAATCTTTAAAACAAAAAGGCGTATGGGATTTTCCAGAAAAATTACAAGTTAAATATCAACTCTAGTATTATAAAAAAATATAATAAATAAAATGTGATAAAAACGTGATATTTAAGGTGAATATAATATTTTCTAATGTACCATAATCCTTATTAATCAGGGGTATATCTATGAAAAAAAGTATTGTAATGTTATCTTCAGCGCTTATATTAACAGCTGTTTCGGCTCAGGCAGCCCTTTATAAAGGACAGAAGGTATACTCAAAAGTTTGTATCAAATGTCATACAAGTGGGGTAGAGTTTGTTGGTGGAAAAACTCAGTTTGAATGGGAAAGTTATATGGATAACAAAGGTAAAAAACTGGTAGAAACGCATCTTGAGTCAGATAAGTTCAAAGAAGATGAAGACTATAAAAAGTACAAAAAGTACTTTGAAAGTAACAAGTTCAAAAAAAGAACAAAACACTTAAAAGAGTTTCTTATGGAATATGCTGAAGATAGCGGAAACGTAGCATCTTGTAGTTAAACTTAATCATAGTCTAATCTCATAGACTATGAAATCTCCTTTTTTTTAATTTTGTAATCTCTCTTTATTTAGCTAAAATACCAAACTTATTTTTTAACAGGATTTTAATATGGAAAAAATGTGGTCTGGTCGTTTTTCACAATCTGCATCATCATTACTAGATGAATTTAATGCCTCAATTATGTTTGACCGTGAGCTTTATATAGAAGATATTGAAGGTTCTATTGCTCATGCTACTATGCTTAATAAACAAGGTATTTTAACAGATAAAGAAGTAGAAGACATAAAAAACGGTTTAAATCAAGTTCGCTCAGAGATAGAGAGTGGTGAATTTAAATGGAATATTTCAGACGAAGATCTACATATGGGGATCGAAAAGCGTTTAACTGCTATTATTGGGGATGCAGGTAAAAAACTTCATACTGCAAGAAGTAGAAATGATCAAGTTGCTGTTGATTTTCGCCGTTGGACTCTAAAGAAAAACCTTTCAATCGTTGAAGCTATAAAAAAATTAATGCGTGAGATTTTAGTTGTAGCAGAGCAACATACAGAAACATTAATACCAGGTATGACACACCTTCAACATGCTCAACCTACAAACTTTGCATTTCATTTAGCTGCGTATCTTTCAATGTTTAAACGTGATATTGCAAGATTTGAAGATTCATACAAAAGAAACAATATTTCACCTCTTGGTTGTGCAGCACTAGCAGGAACACCGCACAATGTTGATCGTAAAATGACAGCTGAACTTTTAGGATTTGATAGTGTAAGTACAAACTGTTTAGACACGGTTAGTGATAGAGATTTTGCATTAGAGATTTTATTTAACATCTCAACTATGATGATGCATATATCTCGCTTGAGTGAAGAGTTGATTATGTGGAGTTCTTACGAGTTTGGATTTGTAGAACTTAGTGATGAATACTCTACTGGTAGTTCTATTATGCCACAAAAGAAAAATCCTGATGTACCAGAACTATTACGTGGAAAAACTGGACGTGTATACGGATCGTTAATGGGACTATTAACTGTTATGAAAGGTCTTCCTTTAGCATATAATAAAGATACGCAAGAAGATAAAGAGGGTGTATTTGATGCTGTTAAAACTGCTGAAATCTCTTTGGAAATTTTAAAAGAAGCTATAAAAACTATGGAAGTAAAACCTCATAATATGGAAAAAGCTTGTGCAATTGGACATCTAAGTGCTACAGATTTGGCAGACTACTTAGTTGAAAAATGCGATATACCTTTCCGTGAGGCTCACTTTATAACTGGTCGTGCAGTTGCAAAAGGTGAAGAATTAAATACTGATTTAAGTCAGATAGAATTCAAATATCTTAAAGAGATAGACTCTCGTATTGACGAAGATGTTATGGAGTATTTGGTACTTCGTAACTCTATGAATGCAAGAACTAGTGAGGGTGGTACTGCAACTGAGAGAACAAAAGAGCAGTTGTCATTTTTCAAAAGCTTTTTAGAGGAGTAACAATGAAAGTAACAGTTAGCCATAAAGAAGATATGAAGTTTGAAGCTAAAACTTCAAAAAGCAGTTTTGTAATCGATTGTCCAACAATATCACCCATTGAGTATTTTTTATCAGGTATTATCACTTGTAGTGCTACAGATATAATTTTAATTCCTAAAAACCAAGGAAAAACAGTAACAGACTTAGTAGTTGAGGGTGATGTAGTGCGTGCAGAGCCACATCCTGCAAAATTCAACAAACTGCACCTAACATACAGTTTTAATTCAGATGCAGATGATCTGACTGCTTCAAGATGGGTTATGGCATCACTAGAGACATACTGTTCAACTATAAATACCATACGTGATACTACAGAGATCTCTTATACTATTATTCACAACGGAAATACAATTAAAGAGAATGAAAAGATGATTTCAGGTGGTGGTTCAAATATAGATTTAGGTGAGATATCTGGTTGCCCGTCTTAAACTAAAAGGGTTATATTTACCCTTTTAATTTTAAATTCCATATACTTTTTTATATGCAGCCATACGTTTTGAAACTTTTTTCAGATAGTGTTTTGGCTCATCAAATCTTAAATCTTTTAACAGTCTTGCATAAACTTCTTCGGGTGTGAGTTTATTTATAATCGGTGCAGCATTATTCATATTGTATTTTTTTGTAAATGCATATGCTATATTACCTGCTCCTGTATTATATGCCGCAATTGTACAATAAAGTCTGCTATCAGGGTTCTTAATCTTTTTTAAGTATCTATAGTAAAGTATATGCAAGTATGCACTACCCATTTTAATATTGTTTTTTGAGTTATATAGATAACTTCCAGATACTAACTTGTCTTGTTTATATAAAAATTTATATGTATCACGACCTGCGGTATTTGGAACTATCTGCATTAAACCATAAGCAGGTATATGACTTCGTGCACGTGGATTAAAACTACTTTCAGAATGCATGATAGCAAATATAAGAGGTTTTGGAAGATCACGTTTAGCTGCGTGTTCCTCAACATCATTCAGATATAGTTTAGAACGTTTAAGCATAGTATCATCAGGTAATTGTACAGATACACTGTAGACTCTTGCATGTTGCACTTTATTTGATTCTTTTACTTTTATTTTTGAATCAGCAGTGTGCTTATTAACATATTTTTTTACTGCATTAAGAGTTGGTTTTTTATCAAATACAACTGTAGAAAGTATTGGTTTGCTGTCAACTTTAGAATGAATCATATCAGAAGGCAGTTTGATTTTTGCAAGTTTCTTTTCCAATGGATCAGTCTCTTGAAGTGTCTTTGTATCTATAGTTACAGCTTTTGCTAGAGCAGTCTGTAAGTTTCTTTTTGCTTCCTCTTCAGATGCAGCTACAGTTTCTACGACAATAGTGTTTTTTTCAAAGTCTACGTCTGAACGAGTTTTTTTATCTTCAGAATAAGAGAGCCAGCTTTTTTTTGTAGAAAGCTTTGGTTTCTCCCAAAAAACACCTATCTCTTTTTTATACTCTTCAAAAGCTTTCATTTGAGCTTTTTGGTAAGTATCAAACTGATCTTCTTGTGAGGCTTTATAGTTTTGAAAATCCCTCATTTGCTGCATGTAATCAGCATTAGCTGCACTAAAAAGTGATGATAAAACCGTTATGGTTAATATAGTTTTTTTGATCATTAGAAATTCTCCATAGGATGTGAATCGCTAAAGTGCTCCCATTTTAGTTTTGCACCGCCTAAAACATGGAAGTGTAAGTGTTTTACCTCTTGTCCTCCATTTTCCCCAATATTTGTTATCACTCTATAACCACTATTCTCCATAGCCATTTTTTCAGCTACTTCTTTTATGAATTCAGTCATACCACCCATAATGGTAGGATCAACTTCGTGAAAACTATCTACATGTTTTTTTGGAATTGCTAAAATATGTACCGGAGCTTTTGGATTAATGTCGTGAAAAGCTAAAAAATCGTCATTTTCAGCTACTATATTTGATGGAATTTCTTTATTTACAATTTTACAAAATAAACACATATATTTACCTTTTTTTTTAATGTTGTGAAATTGTATCATATATTTATTGATGGTATATTTATGGGCTAATTAGTTGTACAAGCTGTTTGTAAATAATTTTTAAGTATAATCCAATTTTAAATTCAATATAGGGTGAAACTATTGAAAAAATGGTATGACGAGATAAATAACGCCACAACAGTGGAGCGTATAGAAGAGATAAGAATCTCTATATTTGGTAAAAAAGGGATTTTAGCAGCAGAGTTTGCTAAAATGAAAGATGCACCAAATGAAGAAAAATCAAAGATAGCAAAAGAGTTAAATACTCATAAAAGTTCTTTGATGAACGAATTAACAAATAAAAAAATAGAGCTTCAAACAAAAGAATTAGAAGAAAATATGAAAGCTGAAGGCTTGGATGTATCTCTATTTAGTACAACAAGCCAAGCCGGTGCATTACACCCTGTAATGGAGACGATGGATAGAATCGTAGAGTATTTTGTAGCTCTAAACTTTGCTGTGAAAACAGGAAATATGGTAGAAGATGATTTTAATAATTTTGAGGCATTAAACCTGCCAAAATACCATCCTGCACGCGATATGCAAGATACATTTTATTTTAAAGACGAAATGCTGCTTCGTACACACACATCACCTGTACAAATTCGTACTATGATGAGCCATAAGCCACCAATAAGAATGATAGCACCTGGTGCTGTATTTAGACGTGATTATGACTTAACACACACTCCGATGTTTCATCAAATTGAGGGTCTGCTTGTTGATGACAAAGGGAAAGTTTCTTTTGCAAATTTAAAGTTTATTTTAGAAGACTTTTTAAAATATATGTTTGGTCAAGTGGATGTAAGATTTCGCCCGTCTTTTTTCCCATTCACTGAACCTTCAGCTGAAGTAGATATCTCTTGTGTGTTTTGTGGTGGTGATGGTTGTCGTGTATGTTCACACACAGGCTGGCTTGAAGTTTTAGGATGCGGTATTGTTGATCCAAACGTATTTGAGGCAGTTAAATATGAAGATGTTAGCGGTTATGCTTTTGGTCTAGGTGTAGAGCGTTTTGCAATGCTAATACATCAAATAGGTGATTTACGTTCACTTTTTGAAGGAGATATTAAGTTGTTGGAGCAGTTTCAATGATAGTTACAAAATCTTGGTTAAATGAATGGATTGATATCAGCGATGTTTCAACTGATGATTTATGTAAAACTTTTAATGCTATCGGTTTAGAAGTTGATAGAGTAGAGAGTTATAGCGTACCAAATAAAATTATATTCGGTAGAGTTTTAGAGTGTGAGAGACATCCTGATGCAGATAAACTTAGTGTTTGTAAAGTTGATATAGGTACAAGTATCCGTCAAATTGTATGTGGTGCAGCTAATGTAAGAGCAGGGATAGATGTAGTGGTTGCAACTGTTGGTTGTACTATGCCTGGAGGAATGGTTATAAAACCTGTAAAACTTCGTGGTGTTGAATCTGAAGGTATGATCTGTTCAGCTAGTGAGATAGGTTTACCAGAAGTAAATAAAGGTATTATGGAGATCGATGATAGTATCGGTGAATACAAACTTGGTCAAGAGGTAAATACACATCCTATATTTTCAGATGATCTTATAGAAATTGAACTTACTGCTAACCGCGGAGACTGTTTAAGTATACGTGGTGTGTCACGTGATCTAAGTGCAGCTTATGGAAGTCCTGTAAGAAAAATTGCTATAAAACAAAACGATGATAAACGCCTTGGTATCGGTCGTATACTTAGCTTATCTCATGAAAGTGATCATAATGTAAACCTAAGATATAAAGCTATAGACATTAAAGATTTAAAACTTCCATTTATTGTTAGTCTAAGACTTGCTCAAATTGAAGAAGATAGAGAATCGGATATTATGTCTTTAATGCTTTATGTTACTCATAGCAGTGGTGTAATACTCAGAGCATACGAGCACTCATACTTTAAAGAAAATGATGACAAGATGGCAAAAATTGAGCTCAAAAAAGATGAGAACGGTTTTGCATCAATTATGACTCATAACAATAAAAAAGCGTCTACTATAGGTATTATTCAAGAGGAAGAATCAAAAGTACACTGCAGTGAAGGTGTAGTACTTATCGAAGCTAGTTATATTCCACCTGATGTTATATCTAAACAAATGCTTGAAAATAAAGTTGAATCAGGACCTTTATACTACAGAACTTCACGTGGTAGTGAACCTGAGTTAAATAGAGGGTTAGATTATTGTCTTAGCTTGATTGAGACTAACTCTGACTCAACTATATATGGCGGGAATATTGAACTTTATGATAATTATGAAGAGGCTATTGTAAGCGTAACAAAATCTGAAATTGATGAAATAATCGGTGCAGAGATTGATAAAACGAGAATTACAAAGCTTCTTAAAAACCTAGGTTTCAATACGTCAAAATCTCAAGGCGATTCATATGTGATCTCAATACCTAGATATCGTCATGATATTACAAATAAACAAGATGTTGTTGAAGAGATTGTTCGTATGGTTGGTATTGACAATATTGAATCAAAACCTTTTGTTCTTACAGAAGATAATCGTTTAGAAGATGACTATTTCTGGTATAAAAAGAGAAAAGACTATAGACATAAAGCTGCATCTGAAGGTTTCTTTGAGTCTATTCATTTTGTTTTTGATGAGAAAAAAGTTTTAAACAATTACGGTTTTGAAACATTAGAAGAGAAAAAAGATCTGCTAAATCCAATAGCAAAAACTCTAGACACTTTAAGACCGACTCTATTAACTGGTTTACTAAAAGCTGCATCGTCTAATGCAAAAAACGGATATTCTTCAATTAAGCTGTTTGAAGTTGGTTCTGTTTTCTCAACTGCAAGAGAAGAGAGTGTTAAAATGGCTATATTATTTAGCGGTGATACAATTAAAGACTCTATTCAAAATGCAGGAAAACCTTCAAAAGTTGATTTTGGATTCTTTGTACAAAAAGTATCAAATATAATAGGTGCATTTGATTTAGAGGAGAATGAAACATCACACTCATTATCTCATAAGTATCAAAGTGCATCAATAATGCAAAATGGGCAAAAAATAGGTGAGCTGTTCCGTGTACATCCTAATGTTGAAAAAGATTACGATCTTGATGTAACATATATTTGTGAATTAGATTTCCAAATGCTTGATTACTCTTTAAAAACGGCTGTAAGTAAGTCAAAGTATCAGGCATCTCAAAAAGACTTGAGTTTAATAATGCCAAATACTATGAGTTATAAAACTGTAAAAGAGTCTATAGATGAGATAAAACCTGATGATATAGTTAAGTTCTATGCTGTTGATAAATATAGTGATGAAGAACTTGGTGAAAATGTTAGTTTAACTATCCGTTTTATTCTACAAAGAGATGATAGAACTTTAGAAGAAGAAGATATTACATCCGCTATGGATACGATATTAGACGGCTTAAATAAAAAACTTGGAATAGGTCTTAGATGAGCAAGGTTGTAGTTAGTCCTGTCGGTGGCTTTTCACTAAATATTTCAGATATAGCACCAGATAAATCTATATCACATAGAAGTGCAATGTTTAGTATGTTGGCACGTGGTGAGAGTAAAATTACAAATTTTTTACGTGCTGAAGATACTATGAACTCTTTAAAGATTGTAGAAAATCTAGGTGCTAGTGTAAAAGATGACGGAATAACTATTACAATTTCATCAGATGGTATAAAAGAGCCGTTTGAAATACTTGACTGCGGTAATTCAGGTACCGGTATGAGACTGTTTTGCGGACTATTAAGTTCAGCTGATGGGCATTTTGTACTAACGGGTGATAAATACCTTCGTTCACGCCCAATGAAGCGTGTAACTAAACCTTTAATGGAGATTGGTGCAAAGTTTGACGGACGTGATAACGCGAACTTAGCACCTTTGAGTGTTAGGGGAGCTAGTCTTAAAGCTTTTAATTATGATTCAAAAATTGCTTCTGCACAAGTTAAGTCTTGTATGATATTGGCAGCTTTAAGAGCAGATGGAGAGTGTACATATACTGAACCTGAGTTATCACGTGATCATACAGAACGTATGTTAAAAGGTATGGGTGCAGATTTAGTAGTTGATGGATTAAAAACTACTATAAATCCTATGAAAAATCTTTTAGAACCATTAACAATCCGCGTACCTGCTGATCCATCATCTGCATTTTTCTTTGCAGTTGCAGCTGCTATAACAGATGGAGCAGATGTGACTATAGAAGGTATTACTCTAAACCCTACACGTATTGAAGCTTACAAGGCATTAGAGCGTATGGGTGCTGATATTACTTATGAGCATACTGATAACAAATATGAACCTATAGGGAATATTAGAGTTAAAAATGCACCGCTTAAAGCCATAACAGTAGAAGATAATATCTCATGGCTTATAGATGAACTTCCTGCATTATCAATAGCATTTGCTTGTGCTGAAGGAAAAAGTGTTGTAAAAAATGCAGAAGAGCTTCGTGTAAAAGAGTCAGATAGAATATCAACTGTAGTAGAAGGTCTAAAAGCTTGTGGAGTCGAGGTTGATGAGTATGAAGATGGTTATACTGTGACAGGCGGTGAGCTAAAAAGTTCCGTAGTTGACAGTGACGGCGATCACCGTATAGCTATGAGTTTTATAATAGCTGGTCTTAAATGCGGTATGGAAGTGACTGACTTAGATTGTATAAACACATCTTTTCCAAACTTCTTTGATATACTACAAAGAATCACAAAAGTAGAGTTTGTTTAGATATGCAGATACAGCTTGCTGAAAACTACGGTTTTTGTTTTGGTGTTAAAAGAGCTATTAAGATAGCAGAAGAGAATAAAAACTCTTCTACATACGGACCGCTTATCCACAACTCAAAAGAGATAGCAAGACTTGAAGATGATTATCAGGTTGGATTGACTGATGATTATAAGTTTTTCAAAGCCGGAGATAAAGCGATCGTACGGACGCACGGTATCCAAAAGCAGGAACTTAAAGAGCTGCTTGAAATGGGTGTTGATGTTGTAGATGCTACATGCCCATACGTTACAAAACCTCAAGAGATAGCTCAGCAGATGAGCGAAGATGGATATAGTGTAGTTATTTTTGGAGACGAGGCTCACCCCGAGATTAAAGGTGTAAAATCGTATGCAACAAATGGTGCAATTGTCGTTATGAAACCAGAAGATCTTGAAGGAATGAAATTAAAAGAGAAAGTTGCACTTATAGCTCAAACAACAAGAAAAGTTGAAAACTATATGGAAGTAGCTAATTACCTGATTCCAAGATATAAAGAAGTTAGGGTATTTAATACTATTTGTAATGCGACTTTTGAAAATCAAGATGCTGTTAAAAGCCTTTCTAAAAAAGCAGATGTGATGCTTATTATAGGCGGTAAGAACTCATCAAATACAAAACAACTGTATGCTATATCAAAAGATAATTGTCCAGATTCATACCATATAGAAGATGAAAAAGATCTGGATTTTTCTTGGTTTGATGCTAAAAAACTGTGTGGAATCAGTGCAGGTGCATCTACACCAGATTGGATTATCCAAAACGTTATCGATGCAATAGAGAAAAAAATCAACTAAAATTTATAATTTTTATAAAAAACTAACCTTTTTTTGGATATAATCACGAAATTTTATATGTAACAGAGGATAGGTAATGGCGTTCGATAACGAATCATTTGAAGAAGAAGAGAGTTTTGCAGAACTTTTTGCTGCAAGCGAGAAAAAGCAAAGTGCAAGTAACCGTATTGTTGAGGGTGAAATTGTAGAGATCCAAGCTGATGACAATAGAGCATTAGTTGGTGTAGGTGACAAATCAGAAGGTGTTTTAAACCTTGATGAGATCAAAGATGAAAATGGTGAACTAAAATTTGGTTTAGGTGATAAAATCAAAGTAATGATCACTGGATACTACAATGAGCGTCCAAAAATCTCATACAAAAAAGTTTTAGAGCAAGAAAAAACTCTTAACTTTATTGAAGCACATAAAGATGATTTTGAAGATCTAATCATTGATGGTGTAATTACTAAGAAAAACCGTGGTGGTTATGTTGTAGAAGCTGATGCAGTTTCATTCTTTATGCCACGTTCTTTAGCAGCTTTCAAAGACAGCGAAGATGTAATCGGTCGTAAAATTAAAGCTCAAGTTATCAAAGTTGATGAAGATGAAAACTCAATTGTTGTTTCACGTCGTAAACTTTTCAATGAAGAGCGTAAAAAGAAAAAAGAGATCATTGACAAACTAATGCAAGATGATGTTGTAGTAGAGGGTGAGATCAAAAAAATCACTTCTTACGGTATGTTTGTTGATGTTGGTGGAGCTGATGGTCTTGTTCACTATAACGAGATCTCATATAAAGGTCCTGTAAACCCATCTAAACTATACAAGGAGGGTGATAAAGTTAATGTTAAAGCTATCGCTTACGATAAAGACAAACGTCACCTTTCACTTTCAATAAAAGCAGTTCAACCAGATCCTTGGGCAGAAGTTGAGTCTGAATTAGATGAAGGTGATACTATTACTGTAACTGTTTCAAATATTGAAGCATACGGTGTATTTGTAGATTTAGGGAACGATATTGAAGGTTTCTTACACATCTCTGAGATCTCTTGGGATAAAAACGTTAAAAACCCTAACGACTACCTAAAAGTAGGTCAAGAGATTGATGTTGAAGTAATTGAAATCAATCCTGATACTCACAAACTAAGAGTATCACTTAAAAAACTTCTTCCAAAACCTTTTGATGAGTTTGTTAAAAACCACAAAGAGGGTGATGTTGTTACTGGTACTGTTACATCTCTTACTGATTTTGGTGCGTTTGTACGTATTGATGGTGTTGAAGGTCTTTTACATAACCAAGATATCTCTTGGGATAAAGAGACAAAATGTAAAGATGTTTTAAAATCAGGTGACGAGGTTGAAGTTAAGATTGCTAAAATCAATGCTGATGACCAAAAAATCTCACTTAACCGTAAAACACTTTTAGAATCACCTATAGATACTTTTGCAAAAAGCCATAAAGTAAATACTGCTATCACTGGAACTATCCGTGATATCAAAGACTTCGGTGTATTCGTATCACTTGGTGACGGTGTTGATGCACTTATCCGTGATGAGGACTTAGCTCCACTAAACAAAGAGGAGTTAGAACCAGGTCAAGAGATCGAAGCTGCTATAGCTGTTATCGACACAAGACGTGACCGTATCCGTTTATCTGTTAAAAAATTAGACTATATTAAAAGCCAAGAGATCTTAGATGAGATTAATGATAACCAATCTCACTCTCTAGGTGATTTAATTAAAGATCAAATAAAGTAAGATGCATATATTTTTAAAATGGTTTACCCCTCTAATAGGAATAGGGGTAGCCATTTTTATTATAACTTTTTTAATAAATATCAACTCTTCTGAAAAGATAAAAGAGTTAGAACCACTTTCTCGAAAAAGTACCCCTGTAAAGCAAAAAGAAGATAAAGTTTGGTTAGAACACTTTTCTGATACTCAAAGATTAGGGTATTTTTATCCTGTTAATGAAGTATATATAAAAACTTCTTTAGATAAAAAAATACTCACTAAAACTGTATATAGATTATCTGCATCACTTATCGATCCGTATCAGTTGTTTTGTCTTAAAGAGGAGCTGAATCAACATAAGTTGAAGTATTATCTCAAGAGAGATAAAAACGGAGTATTATTAGATATTTACTCAAAAAACAAAGCTAAACTAAACTCTTTAGTTGAAGTTTTAAAAAATTACCAAATACAAGCGAAAGTATCGCTGTATAAAGAGGATAAATAAATGCAAAAACATACTATAGTTGTTTGTGACCACATTCATGAAGCTGGTCTTGAGATGTTACAAAATGATGAAAATGTTAACTATGTTTTCGCTGCAGATATGGATAAAAAAGAGTTAATTGAGACTGTTATTCCAACTGCAGACGTTGCAATTACTAGAAGTTCTACAGATGTAGATGAATTCTTTATCTCACACGCAAAAAATTTAAAAGCTGTTGTTCGTGCAGGTGTAGGTGTTGATAACGTTGACATTCCTGGATGTTCGAAAGAGGGTATCATTGTTATGAACGTACCTACTGCTAATACTATTGCTGCAGTTGAATTGACAATGGCACACATGCTATCTTGTATGAGAATGTTTCCATACTCTCATAACCACCTAAAACAAGATCGTATTTGGAAGCGTGAAAAATGGTACGGGTATGAGCTTAAAGGCAAAAAACTAGGTGTTATCGGTTTTGGTAATATCGGTAGCCGTGTTTCAAAACGTGCAAAAGCTTTTGAGATGGATATTGTTGCATATGATCCGTATATCCATCCATCTAAAGTAACTGACTTAGATATGACATATACTAAAAACTTTGATGATATTTTAGATTGTGACATCATTACTATCCATACTCCAAAAAATAAAGAGACTATAGATATCATTAACGAAGCTGAAATTGCTAAGATGAAAGACGGTGTAGTTTTAATAAACTGTGCTCGTGGTGGTCTTTACAATGAAGATGCTCTTTATAACAACCTAAAAAGCGGAAAAATTCGTTTTGCTGGTATTGATGTATTTATTAAGGAGCCTGCAACTGATCACCCATTGTTAGACCTAGATAATGTAACTGTATCACCACACCTTGGTGCAAACACTTACGAGTCTCAATATAACATTGGTACTCAGGCTGCTCAAAATGCTATTGAAGCTGCAAAAGGGATAGCTTATCCTCATGCTATGAATTTACCAATTGATGAGACAACTATACCTTCATTTGTAAAACCATTCTTAGAACTAGGTCAAAAAATCGGTTTCTTAGAATCTCAAATGAACAAAAGCCAGATTGTTAGCATAAAAGTTAGCGGATACGGCGAAATTGGTAAGTATGTAGATTCACTTTCAACTTTTGTTGCTGTTGGTGCAATGAGTGAAAACTCAAGTGATACTATCAACTATGTAAATGCTGACTTTATCGCAAAAGAGAAAGGCATAGAGATCTCTAGTGAAGACTGTGGAGATTCTAGTGTATATAAAAACCTTATCACTATCAAGTTAACTACTGCTGAGGGTACTACAACTATAAGCGGTACTATCTTTGATGATAACGTTCAACGTCTTGTTGCAATTGACGGTTTTGATATTGAAGTTGCACTTCGTGGCAATATGATCATGTTCAAAAACACAGATGTTCCTGGTGTAATTGGAAGTGTTGGAACAGTTTTAGCAAACAATAGTGTAAATATTGCAGATTTCTCACTTGCTAGAAATAAAGAAGGCAATGCTTTAGCTGTAATACTTGTTGATAATGCTGTAAATGAAGCTACTTTAAAAGAACTTGCAGACTTAGAAGCTTGTCTAAGTGTTAGTTACGCTTCTATATAATAAATAAAACCTCTGTTACTTTCTATCCTATATATTTATAGGATAGAACCTCTTTAAATCTTATCTTTCATTACGGTTCATATATATCAACCGCTTTTTTCATATTGAAACTAAATGCTTTTTCAAGATCTGTCATATATAAAAGTACAGGGACTACTAAAAGTGAAGCGATTACAGCTGCAACTGTTCCAAATATTAACGCTACTCCAAGCCCTCCAAATACCGCATCGTTTGCTAGAAGAAGCGAAGCAAGCATAATAGCTGCTGCAGTTAGAAAGATTGGTTTTGCACGAGTTGCCGAAGCATAAGCAATAGCTTCAGCTTTATGCATCCCTTTTTCATGCATAAGAGATTTAGTAAAGTCTATTAAAAGCAAAGAGTTACGTGAACTAATACCTATTAGCGCAATAAACCCTATTAAAGATGTAGCTGTAAGGAAAAATGTATCTGTTGTAAACAGATCCCAAATCCAATGACCGATTATAACTCCTATGATCGAAAGAAATGATCCAAGTAGAATAATACCGCTAAGAACATAGCTTTTGTAATAAACAACCATTAGTAAAAATATAAGTATAAGAGCAGCTATAAACGCACCGCCAAGATCAACAAATGTATCTAGCGTTACTTCCATTTCCCCATCCCATATAAGCTTATATATATCACCTGTATTCTTATCTTTTAACTCTAGGTTAAATAGACCTATTTTTTCAATCTCATATGTATCCGAAAAACTATCTAAAATTACATTTCTTGCATCCATCAGAGGGTATACTTGAGAGACCATATCTGTTTCAGCTATTACATTAGTCATCTTATGTAGATTTTTACTCATTATCATTGGATTGGATTTTTTTGGATTTATTTTAACAAGCTCTGTAATTGGTATCATCATTCCCATTTGATTTATAAGCTTCAGGGAAGATAGTTTAGCTTCAACAGCTTTTATATCTTTTTTAGTAAAACTTTTTGAGTCTTGAGAAAGAGACAGAAAAATAGGTATCTGATCATTATATATCTCAGAATTTTTCACGGCTATCTGCATACCTTCAAATGCCAGATATATAATCTCATTAAGTTGTTTTACACTAACACCTGATCGTGCTACTTTATCACTGTCAACTATAATCTCGTAAGTGTCATATATATCATCATTCATAATATCTACATCTACAAGGCCTTCTGTATTTTTAAATACATCAGCTACTTTATTCGCAAGTTTTCTTATGCCATCTGAGTCATCTCCATATATTTCTGCAACTACAGCGGCAAGTACAGGAGGTCCTGCCGGTGGTTCTACAAAAGAGATTGCAGTATTTGGATACAACTTCTCACAACTTGACTGAATACCAGGGCGCATACGTTGAACCATCATGTACGACGGCTCATCTCTGTCATGTTTTTTTGTAAGACTAATTACAATCTCTGCTAAATTTTCATTGTTTTTAAAACCACTGCCTTTAATAAGTCCGGCAAAATCCAAAGGAGCTCCCATTCCTAAAAATACCTCTAGATCAGTTACTTCTTTCTCTTTTTGTATATATGATACGACACAGTCTGTTACCTTTTTCGTTTGTCCAATACCACTTCCTTCTGAAAGAGTTACATATATATTAAACGTATCGTTATTCTTTCCAGGTAACATCTTTGCCATTACCATTTTTGTAGGAGCAATCATAAGTATAGATAAAATAAATGCAAAAAGTGTCCCTAAAAGGATTCTTTTTCTTTTATTTGAGTCTTGAATCCATCTATACACTAATTCTTCAAATTTTTTAAACATTAGTGCTCCTCCTTAGAGTGATGATCTGGTTTTTTTAACATTCTAAGAGCCAGATATGGTGTAAATATATATGCAACAAAAAGTGAAGCTATAAGAGCTATAGGTACGTTTGCAGGTATTGGTTTCATAAATTGACCCATCATCTGCCCTACAAAAGCCATAGGTATCATAGTTAAAATAATTGCAAGTGTCGCAATATTTGTAGGTGGCCCAATCTCATCAGTTGCCTTAATCATTAGATCGTCTATATTTTCATCATCACTCTCAATTGAATGGTAGTGTCTGTGAATATTCTCAATTACGATAATAGCTGCATCAACCAATAGACCAAGGGAAAGTAAAAAAGCAAATAGTGTAATGCGGTTTATTGTCTGTCCAGTCAAATATGCTATAAAAAGTGTGATTGCTAAAATCGCAGGGACAGTAAAAGTAACTATGAGTGATTCTCTCCAACCTAAAACAAAGATCAGTAAAACAGCAATAATTACAATAGATAAAACAAGGTGAAATACAAGTTCATTTACAGCTTCATTAGCACGTTCACCATCATTTCTAGTGATCACATAACTGATACCTTTGGTTGCTAAACACTCTTTATAATTTTCCAGCTCTTTTTTTACCGCATTTGCAATTACAACTGCATTTGTACCTTGTAGTTTAGATACAGTAAGTGTCACTTGATCTTGCAGGGAAGAAAAAGTATTATCTTCACCTTTAACACTAATAGATGCAGATTGAAAATTTTGAATATCATAAGACTTTGTTACGCGTGCAACTTGTTCAAGGTATATAGGTGAGCCCATATAGTTAGCAACAATTATATTTGCTATATCTTTTTCACTCTCAATGGCATTTTTAACTCCAACCATCACGATATCGTTTGAGTGTGTACGATTCTTAACAGCTGGAACTGAAACAGCAAGTGATTGCACGGCCTGTAGTATTTGCCCCATAGATAGATTATAGCCTGATAACTTATGCAAGTCTACTTCAATATTAAATTGAGTTTTATTCCCACCCTTAAGCTCCGTAACAGCTACATTTTCAAGACCGTTTATACGATGTTGAATCTTTTTTACACGATTGTAAAGCTCCGTCTTAGATAGCTGTTTTGTATGCGAATAAAAAGCAATCGATACAATAGGTATATCAACATCTATATCTAATGGTTTAATAATAGGATTCATAGCACCATGCGGAAAGATATCTGAGTTTTGCATGATTTTATCATATACTTTTAGATTAGAATCTTCTTTATTCTCACCTATAAAAAATGCTACATTTACAATACCCACATTATCCATAGACATTCCAGTTATATGCTCAACACCCTTTACTTCTTTTAGTTTACGCTCAAGAGGTTTTACTATAACTTGTTCAACTTCGGCTGCACTAGCACCTGGAAGTGCAACGATTACAGTAGAGCCGCTTACAACCATCTGAGGGTTTTCTTCACGAGGCATTATCTCTAAAGATAGATATCCTATAGCTAGAAGAAATATACCCAGTACAACAGTTAACGGATTTCTTAAAAAACCTTTTGCTAACTTACCGGCCCAGTCATTAGGCTTGTAAACGTTATTATGCGCCATTTTTTACCTTATTTTACTTCAACAGTAGCATACATCCCCGGATATACAGCTCTGTTTTTATTTTTGAAAGATACTTTTATCTTAAAAGTATGTGTCATAGGATTTGAATTAGGAATTATAGCTGTTACAGTACCAATTGTTTTAATCCCTTGTGAAGGTATCTGTACAACTACTTTTGTACCGTGTTTGACCCTATTTAAATTTCCTTCTGAGATCTCTGTAGCTATTTTTAGATCACTAAGATCTGAAAGTACGATCGCCGGCATTCCAGGCATTGCCATCTCACCGACTTTTATATTTTTTGCAACTACTACACCGTCATTTGGAGATTTAATATGTAAATATCTGTATTGATTTTCTACCTCTTTGAGTTGAGCTTCTGCTTGTTTAACCTGCTTTTTTGCGATAATAATCATGTCTCTTAAATTTTTTTCTGCAAGTTCAAGTGTTTCCACTTCATGTTTTGAAACCATGTCTTTTGCATATAAACGTTTATGACGATCTAAGTTTAGTTGGACATTTGTATATTGGTTTTGATACATTTGAAGTGAAAGTCTTGCTTGGCTTATTCCAAGCTTTACTTGAGTGATGGCAGAATCTATCTCTTTTGAGTCAATTTCATAAAGAAGCTGACCTTTTTTTACATATTCGCCTTCACTGACTTTTACACTGGTTACAAAACCCATAAAACGGCTTGTTATCATCTTTTGGTTGTCAGATATAACACTTCCTGATAGAGTTAATGTTTCAGCTACTAAAGTAGCCCCCAGTGCTAAAAGTAAAATCAGTTTTTTCATCTATTTATCTCCGTTTGCTAATTTTATAAGTGCAAAAATACGCTCATTTCTTTTATTTTGAGCTACTTGCAATTCTAATATCTTTTGTATTTGACTTGATTGCTTTATTATAACATCACTCATTGATGAAAGTTTTTCTTTATATCTTTCCTCATAGTTTTTATATATCTCATTAGCAAGTTTTAACTCTTTTTCTAAAAAAGCTATCTCTGCATCTTGCGTTTCTATTTCAGTTCTAAGTTTTGCAATCTTTAATTTTATACCGTGACGGGCAAGTTCAACTTGAGATTTTGTTTTTAACTTTTCTATTTTTGCCTCTTGTACTTTTGAATAGTCAACTCCACCGTTAAATATGTTCCAAGTAAGTCTTGCCCCCACTGTATATGCCTTATGTTCACTGGCATCTCCCATAAACTTATCATCAGCAGTTGAGATCTCTGCAAAAGCACCAACCATAGGGTAAAAGCTTGATTGTTCCACATCTACCATTGATTCTCTGATTTTTAATCCTGTAGCAGCTTTTTGTATGTCAAGATTGTTTTTTAATATCGTACTGTCATCTAAAGCAGGCATTTGTATATTTTGTTCAGGGACTACTATTGATTCGACTTTTTGATTAAGTAGGAAACCTAGAAAATGGTATAGCAGATCTTTATTGTAGTTCATTTGAGATATTAAACGTTCAACATCACCTTTTTTTGCTTGAATCTCTAAAAGATCTGTTTTTTTAGCATAACCAACATCTATCATATTTACAATCATATTTTCGAGTTTGTTTATATTGTTAAGTACTACTTGAAGATTTTTTATCGAGTTCTCAAGTAATGCCATATCGTAGTAACTTTTTTTAAGTTGATAAACTTTTTCGTTTATAACTTTATCTTTGTCCAGCTTTTTTATTTTAGCCATAGACTCCATTATATCCGTATATGAACTGATTTGAAATCCCGTAAAAATCGGCAGTTCGTACTTTAATTTTGTCTGATAGTAAGTTCTTGAATCTGGATAATTTAGATCTTTTGGCGATATTGTCAATGGATTATTACAAGAAGCAGGTGGTGTAGCACTCATACATGGTAAAAATTCAGAAAAACCGAAATCTCCAAAGTTCGCCTCACGGCTTTCCAGTTTAAATCCAAATACATTTCCTGCACTGTCCGAATTGGCAACATCTTGAATCAGATCGATTTTTCCCCAGTTGTTACCACTAACTGAATCTACTTTTTCTTCAGCTGCTTTAACATCCAAGTCTGCAGCTTTAATTTCTAAATTTTGGTTATTTAATATTTTTAGTGCATCATTAAGTGAAATCGGTTCATTCGCATTTATAAGCGCAAATGTTGTAAAAAATGTTAAAATAATTTTTTTCATACACTATCTCCAAGTTAATTTGTTTATATTTATATTTAAGTTAAGAAGAGATTATACCACATAGTATATTTATTTATCTAAATAATAATAATTATAGCTATGATTTTTTATTTACATATAAGACAAATAAATAATGCTATATTAAGAAAATATGACTAAAATTTTGCAAAAATAATAAATAAGAGTTTAATATGTCATATTCTTGTCCGGTTTCATTTGAAAGAATAGAATCTAATACATCCAGATTGTCTTCTTTAATAGTAAGTGCGTGTGTGCTTTACTATTTTTTTACTCCTAATATATATGTATTGTGTTTTCTATTTATAGATTTTTTTACACGAATATTTCTTAAAAAAGAGTTCTCACTTATATATCTATTATCAAGAACAATCAAAAAAAGTGCAAGAATGTCACCTAAATATGTTGATAGCGGAGCCAAAAAATTAGCAGGAATATTTGCTTTAATATTTATATTCTTAATTGCTGCAGCAAATTATATGGAGTATATAATTTTTGAATTTTTAGTAGGTGGAATATTTATCCTATGTTCACTTTTAGATGCTTTTGTAAATTATTGCGTAGGATGTAAAATATATTATATAATCAAAAAAATATATCCTAATTTTATGAACCCATAAGGAAATAACATAGATATGCAGATGGTAGTAGATTCTTTTCGTGCAAAAGGAAAGTTATTTAAAAAAATGCAGGAGATAAATCCTAAAGAGCTCGGTATAAGAAATAAAATAAAAATGTATAAAGCTACAGATACAAATGGATATTTCTGGGCGATATTCGCCGTTAGTCAAAAGTCAAGACTATTGATGAAAGACGTACATAAATTTGAAGAGATATATGCAAAACTGACTATTCTTTGTGACCACAACTTCAAACACAAGTTTATATTTATCGATGCACCGCTTTGTTCAAAAGCTAAAGATGCTTTTAAACAAAAAGGCTGGAAGCTCAACTGATGCTTTTATGCGATATAGGCAATACTACATATCATTTTTTAGATAAAGATAAAAAATATAAGTATGCATTAGATAGTTTTGATCCTAATTCAATAGATGATAAAGTTTATTATATTTGTGTAGAACCTACGCTAAAAGAGACTTTAAAACAACTTGATAACTGGATAGATATCTCACAATATATAGATATTAACAAGTATTATTCTACAATGGGAATAGACAGAATAGTTGCGTGTGAAGCCATAGAAGAAGGTGTAATTATAGATGCAGGAAGCGCTATAACAGTTGATCTTGTAAAAGATGGTGTTTTTAAAGGCGGATTTATATACCCTGGCACACGTGCTATGAGAGATACTTATAAAAATATATCTTCAGCACTTGATTATGAATTTAACTACGATCTTGATACTTCAAAACTTCCAAAGAACTCGACTGATGCCATTAGTTACGGATATTTAAAACTATTATACTCTGAAGTTAATTCATATAATATACCTGTAATTTTAACGGGTGGAGATGCAGATCTATTAAAAAAATTATTTACAGATGCAGAGGTAAATGAGGACCTAATCTTTGATGGTATGAAGAAGCTTATAGAAACTACAGCTTAATTTAGGTATTATTCGAAAAATATTCACATAAGGTTATATATATGTTAACAGTTGCACTTCCAAAAGGTCGTATTGCTAAAGAGACTTTGGAGATTTTTGGAAAGATTTTTGGAGATGAGTTTGTTTTTGATGACAGAAAACTAATTTTAGATACTCCAAAATTTCGTTTTTTATTAGTAAGAAACCAAGATGTAGCGACATATGTATACCATCAAGCAGCAGATATAGGTGTAGTTGGACTTGACACACTAGAAGAGCAGGGCCTTGATGTAATACGCTTACTTGATTTGCAAAAGGGTGTATGTAAAGTAAGTATAGGGATGAAAAAGGGCGAGAAGCTAGATCTTAATAAACCTGATCTAAAAGTAGCATCTAAAATGGTAAATATCACTAAGCGTTATTTTGAAGAGCGTGCAGTTAGTGTAGAGATTATTAAACTTTACGGCTCAATAGAGCTTGCTCCGCTTATAGGACTTGCAGATATGATCGTTGATATTGTAGAGACTGGCACTACAATGAAGCAAAACGGTTTAGAAGTTGTTGAAGATATTATGACAAGTTCTACTTACCTGATTGCAAATAAAAACTCTTATGTGTCTAAAAAAGATGAAGTTTTAGATATATATGAGAAGATTGAAAAAGTAGTAAAGTCATAAATGACAAATTTAGATCTTTACTCAAAAGCTGAACATCTTTTAGGGATAGAAGAGGCTACTGAAGCACTTTATGATGTATACCGCGGTGAGCTTGATGATTATGAAGTAAAAACACTGCTTGATATCGGATGCGGGCGCGGCGGTTTTATGGAGCGCCTGATCAGCGATGGCATTGAGTGTAAGGGGATTGATCTAAGTCAATATATGATCGATGCGTGTAAAGAAAAAGGTCTTAATGCAGAGTGCTGTGACGTAAAAGATGAAACTGGCAGCTATGATGCAATAGTTAGTATCTTTGATGTGCTTAATTTTATGGACAAAGATGGTCTGACTAGTTTTTTAGATTCTGTAGCTGCAAGACTAAATGAAGATGGTGTTTTTATAGCAGATATAAATACGCTCTCAGGATTTGCAGATGTTGCAGAGGGTAGTATGAGTAATGATACGGATAAAGAGTTTTTAAGTGTAGATGCCGTATTTGAAAACAATGAACTTCATACTAAAATAACACTGTTCGAAAAACAGCAAAACGACTTGTACAAAAAATACCAAGATACTATAGTTCAGTACTTTCATAAGTTAGAGTTTTTTAAAAAACTAAGTGGATTAAAACTTGTAGACAAACAAACTTTTTCACTTTATGCAGAGAAAGATAAAACACTACTTATTTTTAAGAAAAAATAGTAGTTATTATTTACAATTTTTGCAAATACCGCTAAAAATAACCTGTGTATCTTTTAATTCAAAACTATCATCTTTCGGATATATTAAGTTCTCAAAATTAAAATCAACATCATACACTTCACCGCAGTTTTCACAGTGCATATGAGCATGACTATCTTTAGTGATCTCATATAAAGTTTTGGAGTTTTTTACACTTACTTCCGTTAAAAGATTGTTTTTTAGCATCAAGTGCATATTTTTGTAAAGTGTAGCAAGTGATATACTTGGAAAAAGCGTTTTTATTTTTCCATAAAGATCCTCTATATTTATGTGACCCTTATCTTGCATAATAGATAAAATACCAATTCTTTGCTTTGTAGCTTTTAAGTCATGCTCTCTAAGCATCATATCAAAATTTTTCATACTGTTATTTTATCAGTATTTGTTTTCTGTTAAGTATTGTTTTATCATTGAATGTTATAATTAAGGTTAAATTAAGATATGTTAATTGCATATTTAACGGCATTTATATAACTTTTTGTATTAGCCTTACCTTTGTAAGCTATGTCAAATGCAGTCCCATGGTCAACAGATGTTCTGATAATTGGCAGATTCAAAGATACGTTTATACTCTCATCAAAATAAAGAGCTTTAAGAGGTATTAGACCTTGATCATGATACATTGCTACATAATAAGTGTAGTTCTCTCTAGCGTGAGGTGTAAAAGCAACATCAGGAACTAGACAACCCTCATAACGTTCATAACCTATTTTCTCATTAACTGACTTTATAGCATCTTCTATAATACGTTCTTCATCTCCAAGAACACCATTGTCACCAGCGTGAGGATTTAAACCAAGAACTGCTATTTTAGTTTTTGGCAAAGATTTGTCCAGGTCAATAAAAAAACTCTCAAGCAGATTAGGTTTTATTTTTGAAGCTACGTGTTTAAGAGGTATATGCTCAGTATAAAGCGCAACAAACATCTCTTCACACCCAAGCATCATAATCGCATCTTCTCCAAAGTGAGCACGAAGCAGATCTGTATGACCTTTGTATGTAATTCCTGCTTTTGACCAGGCTTCTTTGTGTATAGGCATTGTAACAACTGCATCTGTCTCTTTAGTTTCACAAAGCTCTATAGCCTTTATAAAACTATCATATGAGTATCTTCCGCTATATTGATCTACCACAGACGGTTTTATTTCAAAGTTACCGTCTACATGTGCGATCTTAAAATCATTTGGAATCTCGATATTTAAAAGTTTTGCAGCATTTTTTAGAAGAAACTCGTTTATGCAGTATATAGGTGTACATATTTTTGAGACCTCTTTATGAGCTTTAAGAGCTATCTCTAAACCAACACCGTTTATATCACCAATACTTACAGCTATCTTTTTCATACTCTTGTAGTAAGCCTTTTCATCTCTTTTACAGCTTCACTAAGCCCGCTAAATACACTTCTAGCTATTATGCTTTGACCTATGTTTAGCTCAGTAATCTCATCTATATCTATCATATAATGAACATTTGCATAGTTAAGCCCATGCCCGCACGCAACTTCAAGACCTAACTCTTTTGCATATTTTGAAGCTTCTTTGATCTTCTCTAGCTCATCTTCAAGCATAGTCTCTAGTTTGAATCTTGGAAGTTCAAGTTCTTTTATAGAGTGGTTTGAGTGTGACAGATTTCCATAAAGCATAGCAAATATGTTTGCAAATGCGCCGGTATGAAGCTCAACCATTTCAGCACCCAACTCTTTTGATTTTGCCATCGCTTCTTTAGTAGGATCTACAAAGAGTGAAACAGGGATCAGTGAATCGTGCAGCTGCTCTATAGCGAAAGAGACCTCACTAGAGTATGTAAAAACATCAAGTCCGCCTTCAGTTGTTACCTCTTCACGTTTTTCAGGAACTAAAGTAGCACGGTGTGGTTTCATATCACATACTATATCTAAAATATTTCTATCTATTGCGCACTCAAGATTTACTGGAAGTTTTGAATGTGTCATAATATTTTTAACATCAATATCTTGGATATGACGTCTATCTTCTCTTAAATGTATAGTTATCTGATCAGCACCACTCTCACAAGCCACAAATAAGGCTTGAAGTATGTCGGGATCGTTTACGCGTCTAGCTTCTCTTAAAACAGCAACATGGTCAATATTTACGCCTAAATTCATTTTAGCCATTAATAATCCTATCTGTAAAATTTTTATATTTTTCTTCTAGTTCATTATGTTGAACTATATCGCCAAAATAGACCTCAATTGTTTTTTTCTTTTTAAAAGGTGCTTGTTTTAAAACTATTTCTAAAGTATCGTTTATATAAACTGGGATAATATCTAGTCTATTTGCTTTAGATATTTTACTAGCCCCTGATTGAAATTTTAAAAGTCTATTTGTACGGTTTCTTTCACCTTCTGGAAAGATATATATGTTTAAGTCGTTATCTTTAAGCAGGGCACTTTTTATTTTTTTAAAAAAAGATATAAGCCCTGTTTTATTATGTACGTCAACACTTATGTTTGCACTATATTTAAAAAACTTTCCGTAAAAAGCTTTAAACAACTCCTCTTTTGCTATCCATAGACCTGATTTATTATGTTGTGAAAATATTGATTCCATAACGATAATATCTAAAAGTGAACGATGGTTTATAGCATATAGTTTATGGTTTTGCTTTGGAATATCACCATATATCTTTACCTCAATATTTAAATAGTTTAAAACGCTTATTGCATAATTTTGTCTATCAAGGGAGAGTTGTTTATGTGCTTGTTTATGGGTTATAAAAGGGTGATGGTAAGTTTTCTTGAATATTTTTATATATTTATACCCTAATCTAATCATATAGGGATATTTTAAAATCTTTCTTACCATCAAGATTTATTGTTTATTTTCTATGTAAAGGGTGTTGGTAATCGTTTCTTTCACATGCACTAAACACAGATGCTACAGCTAAGGCTATAATTATTGCAGCAGTAATCTTTTTCATAATACGATATCCTTTATTTAATTAAATTAAAAAGACATTTTATCTAAATAGAGTTAATTATCAACTTATTTAGATCTTTTATGTTTTTAGTTGATGCATAACAGCTTTTATCTCCGCAAACTAAGAACTCTTCTGATAGGTCTGATTTTAAAAGTGTAAATGGATACTGTATGCTACTAAGCTCAAATATATTAGAGTTTAAATTATCTTGGTTTGATTTTATAACTCTGTCACCTTTTACATATCTTAGAACCTGTTCTAGCATTTTTGGATAAAGGACAGGACGTCTTGCCAGTTCGTAAGAGTTGTATTCAAGTGTTTTAAATGCAAAGTGAGCATATTTTTCATCATCAATAAGCATACTTAAACTAAACATAGCATCTAAAATAACTGCTACGCTTGATGTATAAGTATTATCGTATATCTCAGCTTTTACCTCAAAATCTTTGTCTGAAAAATTCCACACGCCTGTTTTATAAAACTTCTCTAACGCTATATTTATAAACCTTTGTGCTTGAATGATATAGATATCTTTACCGGTATACTTATAAGCTGTTAATATAGCATCAGATAAAAATGCATAATCTTCTAAAAAGGCTTCTACTTTTGGTTCTTTACCTATTAGAGTGGTATGATAAAGCTTATCATCTATGTAGATTGTTTTTAAAAGTGTGTTTAGAGAATCGACTGCTATTTTGTTATATTTACTATCGATTGAGCCCAAAATAAAGAGTGCTTTTATCATCATTGCAGACCATGATGTTTGAACTTTTTTATCGCAAAAAGGGTATTCTCTGGTTTTTCTTAAGTTTTTAAGTACAAGCTTGATATCATCAAAGTTTTCAGGTGCATCTTTTTCTATACGTATAATATTTTTACCCTCAAAATTGCCGTTTTTAGTGATACTTAGCTTATCTAGAATCACTTCTACATTTTCAAATCCATTCTCTACTAAAGCATTTTTTACTTCATCATATTCATACACAAAATAGCTTCCCTCATTCCCTTCGCTGTCTGCATCGCTTGCAGAGTAAAAAAGAGAGTCATCACTCATAAAGTTAAGCCAAAAATCTGCAATCTCTTTAGCAATACGGAGATGTTTGTCATCTTTATAATGCAGATATGTTTTTGCATATAACTCACATAAAAGGGCATTATCGTAAAGCATCTTTTCAAAGTGCGGAACAAGCCATTTCTCATCTACGCTGTAGCGACAATATCCACCATCAACCAAGTCATACATTCCGCCTTTTGACATATTTGCAAGTGTGTCAAGAAGCATTGCACGTGCAGCTTTATCATCGTAAAGTTTGTCAATACTAAGCAGTGTATTTAAAGTATTTATTTGCGGGAATTTCGGCGATTGTGAAAATCCTCCGAACTTTGGTTCGTAATTGTTTTTTACCTGATGTATATAGTTTTTATAAAAATCCTCTTTTAAAACTGTAGCTTCTTTTGGATGTTCATAGTTATTTATAAAGCCTTCTATTTCATCTGCATTCTCAAATAACTTCGAATCATTTTCTTCTATTTTTTGAGCTATCAGACTTGTTAGATCAATAAAGCCCATACCCTGAATTGAATCACCTCTGGATTCTGCAGGAATGTAAGTACCTGCAAAGAAAGGCTTATTTTGAGGAGTGGCAAATATAGATGTCGGCCAACCGCCTCCACGTCTGTTTAGAAGTTGATAAACCTCCTGGTAATGTTTATCTAGATCAGGTCTCTCTTCACGATCAACTTTTATAGATATGAAATGTTCATTTAAAATGTCTGCACACTCTTTGTTTTCAAAAACATTTTCTTCCATTACATGACACCAGTGACATGAAGAATAACCTATACTGATAAATATAGCTTTATTCTCTTTTTTTGCTCTCTCAAATGCTTCATCACACCAAGGGTACCAATTAACAGGGTTGTTTTTATGTTGTTGAAGATAAGGGGAATCTTCAAGTTCAAGTCTGTTAGCCATATTGACTCTCTTTTACTTTAAATATTCTTCGTAGAATAGTGATATGTAGATTTTATTTTGCTTAAGAATCAACTCTTAATTAAAAACTAAAATGTAAAAAAGTATATATATTGGCAATTAAAAAATATAAAGGCCAAAAAAGAAGTTTAATATTTTTTGCATCCTTTTGTAAAATTTTCGAGTTATCTATATTTTTATTACTAAAAAATTTAAATACAATAAAAGCTATAGTGGTAATAAATATGTAGTTTAATATATATAAGAACTCTATATATACAAAACCACTTGATGAGAATTGTTCACGTAGATGTATATGAGCAAGCAAGACAGCAAAAAATAGCCCTCCACAAGTACCGACAGCAGAACTAACTTTCATATCAAATTTATCTCTTAATGCTTCGTTTGATGTTAGCATAAGAACGAGTATATAAAGAAGCAGCATAGTTGTTATCAGAAGTGTTACATTTATAACAAATGAGTTTATTAGATTTCTGTTAATAACTATATTAAAGGAAAGTACAGGTATATCTAAATTTTTCTGATCGTTTTTAATACCGAAATTAGTATCAAAATTTGTTTGTATATAGTCAAAATATGAATCATTAAGTTCCCATCCAAGCAGTACTATATCTTTTGAAATTCCGAATGTATCTCCTAGTCCGGTTGTTTTATAACTCTCAAGATCAGGGATTAATATATGGTTTGTATCAAACTCTTTTGGTACAACTTTAATCCAAACTCTTTTATGATCAATAGGGTAATTATTGTATTCAAAAGCCTGCCTTAGATTTGCTTCAAAATACCATCCGTATAAGTTGTAGTCTTTGTACTGTTTTTGATACCTTTGTTTTAGAGTTACATCACCGATAGCATCTGAAAAGACAAGACCTTGACGAATTTGTTGAGTATCTTTTTTATGTATTTTTTGCCATATAATACCTGATACCTCTATATCGTTTGCTGTTAAGAACTTTATTGATTCTACATACAATCCTATTGATGATTTCAAAATAGGTACATTGTTTTTGTTTGGTATACGTTCTTTAAGGAATGACGCTACTTTTATACTAGAATCAAGCTGGTTTATGTTTGGAGTGTAATTATTATGGATGTTATTCCATTGAAGTATTAATAGCGCCGCAAGTAATATACTGATAAAAGCAAATATAGCATATTTTTTATCCATAATAAACCTCTTTTGTATGATTCTCAGTTTATCATAAAGTAAATAAAAAAAAAGTATATAATGTTGCAAAATCTCAAGGGAAATTTATGAACAGATGGATGGAGATTGCTTACAATGAAGCAACAAACGGGATGCTCTCAAACGAGGGTGGTCCTTTTGGCGCTGTAATAGTAAAAGACGACGAGATAATAGCAAGTGCTCATAATGAGGTTATAAAAACTAATGATCCTACCGCTCATGCTGAAGTAAATGCCATAAGAGAAGCATCTAAAAAACTTGGCAGCTTTGATCTATCTGGTTGTGTAATATATACTACATGTTACCCATGTCCTATGTGTCTTGGTGCAATATACTGGGCTAGAATAAGCAAGATTTATTACGGGGCTACTGAAGATGATGCAGCTCGCGGAGGGTTTGACGATAAACATTTTCACGGAATGCTCAGGGGTGAAAATAAACAGCTGGATATTGAACAGATTGAGCATGAAAAAAGTGCCTCTCTTTTTGATATATGGCTTGAAAAAGATGATAGAAAACCATATTAGATAATGTTTTTTTGGATATAATCACATTTATGAAAAGAAGGGATTTTTTATTTAGCACATTATTGGCACCAGTGTTCGCAAAAGAGCTAATTGCAAATGAAACTGATATATATTTGAGTAGAGATGAATGGTATACTCTTATCAGTTTAAACAATAGACTAAAAAGACTTAGACGTTATGTAGGTTTTGCAAACTTTAACATCATCTCATACAACCAAGCGCTCTATTACGCAAGAAACTATTCGGCAATAGGTGATTTCACTAAAGATGAGATAAAACTGATCGAGAAATTGTTTTTTGAAGATCCTAATCAGTATGGTTTTTACGGTACTAAAACGGTAGTAAGTCTTGAAAATTCAGTATCTGCCAAAGATGTTATAAAAATTCCGTATACCGGGCATTATCTATTTAAAGGTCAGCCTGAACAAGATTACAAAAATTTATTAAGCGATGTCGGTCCCACACTCGTTTTAACATCCGGTGTAAGAAACATCATAAAGCAGCTTAGTCTTTACGTGAATAAAATATATTATTCACATGGAAATATTACAAAGGCAAGTGTCAGCATAGCACCGCCAGCATACTCATATCATACAATTAGTGATTTTGATGTTGGAAGAAAAGGTTGGGGATATAAAAATTTTACTGCTGATTTTGCTACGACAGATGAATTTTCAAAAATGAGAACATTGGATTATATTGGTATGAGATATGATGAAAATAACAGTGATGGAGTAAGGTTTGAACCTTGGCATGTTGAGATTATTTAGTTTATTATTTTTATTTTCAACTCTACTGTTTGCATCTGCTAAACACTATGACTTTAACCTTATAAAAAAAGGTGTAGATGATGACAATACACTATTAGTTGTTGGTGGTATACAGGGTGATGAGCCTGGAGGATTCTTATCTGCATCTCTTCTTGCTACACACTATGAAATTACTAAAGGTTCAGTTTGGATTGTTCCAAATCTTAATTTTTACAGCATTATAAAGAGAAGTCGTGGACCGTTTGGTGACATGAACAGAAAATTTGCAGAACTATCATGTGAAGATCCTGAGTATGACACAATTCAGAGAATCAAAAGCTACATAAAAGATGAAAAAGTTAAGCTTATAGTAAATCTTCATGATGGAAGCGGATTTTATAGACCTACATATGAGGATAATATGCATTCGCCATCTAGATGGGGACAGTGTTCTATTGTTGATCAGGAAAACATAGATGCTCAGTATGGAAATCTGGCTGAAATAGCCCATAAAGTTAATAAGTATGTAAATAAACATCTTATGAAGCAAGAACATAAGTACCACCTTCATAATACAAGAACGCGTGAGGGTGATAAAGAGATGGAAAAAAGCCTTACGTATTTTGCTATAAACAACAATAAAGCCGCTTTTGGAAATGAAGCCAGTAAGAGTTTATCTACTCACGAAAGAGTATATTACCACCTTTTAGCACTAGAGAGATATATGCAAATTATGGGTATAGAATATAAAAGAAAGTTCACAATGCATCCAAACGGTGTATATGCAGCTATAAATAATGACATCTATATCTCTATGTATGATAATAAAATAAAACTCCCTCTTAGTAAAATAAGAAACTATTTAAGATATTTTCCAATAAAGAAAGACGAAGAGGTTGATTTCCGTGCAAGCAATCCTTTACTTACTATTGTAAAACAAGGTAATGAATATACGATCCAATATGGAAATAGAAGACTATCTCGCCTTAAGGCTGATTATATAGAACATGATGAGCATAAACCTACTTTTGAATTTTTAATAGACGGTGAAGTAATTGATGTAAGTTTTGGTGATATAGTTGAGGTGAAAAAAAACTTTTTAGTTAAAGATGATCAGAACTATAGAGTTAATGTAATAGGTTATACTAGCTCAAGAAAAAAAGAGACAGATGTACATATTGCTAAAAATCAAATAGCGCAGAGATTTTCTGTTGATCAAAGCGGTGATATATACAGAGTTGAATATTATAAAAAAGAAAAATTTGCAGGGATGATTCTAGTCAAGTTTAAAAGTTAAGTTTAAAAGGAAGTTCGAATGAAGAAGTTATTGTTATTATTTTTTGCAGTTGTTACACTTATGGCTGCTCCAAAGTTTTTAATGCCTGAAGAGGCTTTTAAAAGCAGTGCTCAAGTGAATGATGAATCTCAAATAGTTGCAAAAATTGAGATAGCAAAAGATATATACCTTTATGAAGAGTCTATTAAACTTGAACTAACTGATGGCAGTGGATTAAATATTTCAAATATAGATTCACCTGAAGCGATAGATCATCATGGTGATATGGCTTACATTACAACTCCAACTTTTATAGTCTATCTTGAAAACAGTAGTGGAGCGACTGGTGTTAAAGATGTTGAGTTTAATATATCTTATCAAGGATGTTCTGAACGCGGATTATGTTATGAACCATATACAGATAAATTTAAACTCAAAATAGATACAGATAAGCTGCAAAATGTAGAATCTATAAATAAACTAGAACCAATTAAACTTGAAAAAGAAGAAAAGAAAAATGTAACTTCTCAGGAACTTTCAGAAACAGATTTTATAGCTGATACTATCAAAAACAGCAGTTTATGGATGGTATTATTTACTTTCTTTGTTTTTGGATTGTTTTTATCTTTAACACCATGTGTATTTCCAATGGTTCCGATCATCTCAGGTGTTATTGTTTCTCAATGTAAAAATGAAGAAAAATGTAAAGCATTTACTATGTCTATGGTGTATGTACTAGCAATGAGTGTTGCTTATACAATTGCTGGAGTATTAGCAGGTGTGTTTGGAGCAAATCTTCAAGCAGCTCTTCAAAACCCTTATGTGATCGTAGCATTTTCAGGTGTTTTTATAGCTCTAGCTTTTTCAATGTTTGGATTTTACGAGATTAAAATTCCAGACAGTATAGTTAGTAAAGTTAGTAAAACAGGTGAAGAAAAAGGCGGCATGATTGGTGTAGCTATTATGGGATTTTTATCGGCATTGATCGTTGGTCCGTGTGTAGCAGCACCCCTTGCGGGAGCACTTGTATATATAGGTCAAACAGGTGATGCTGCTCTTGGCGGTGCCGCACTGTTTGCTATGAGTTTAGGGATGGGGATTCCTCTTATACTTGTTGGTACAAGTGCAGGTAAACTTATGCCAAAACCTGGTGAGTGGATGACGCTTGTAAATGCATTCTTCGGTGTTACTATGGTTATTATAGCTATATGGATGCTTGAACGTATATTAGACAGCTATATAACTATGCTTGCTTATTCATTTACTGGTATCGGTTTTGCGTATTACCTAGGTCTTTTTGATCATGAAAAAGCACATCATCATGTTAAGAAAACGATTGCCATGATCATATTTGTATATTCTGTAGCATTGTTTATAGGTGTACTTAGTGGATCAAACTCAATGACTAAACCACTTGGTTCTTTAACATCGCCAGTAACATCAACAGCAGTTAGCAGTGTAAGCCATAATAACTTTACAAAAGTAACAAGTATAGCTGAGTTAGATTTGCTTCTTGAACAAAACAGCGGTAAAAAGATTCTGCTTGACTTTAGTGCAGATTGGTGTACTGCTTGTAAAGAATTAGAGAAAGTAACGTTTTCGAATGAAGCGGTTAAGACAAAGATGGACGAGTTTGTTTTAATTAAAGCAGATATTACTGCAAACGGTGAAGATGAGAAAAACTTAAGTGCTAAGTATGGAGTTTTCGGTCCACCGGCAATTATATTCTTTTCAAAAAACAGTGAAGTGTTAAGTTCAAAAACGATAGTTGGTTTTATAGAACCTGATAAATTTTTAAAACATTTAAACAGTATATAAAATAAGATGATAAAACTTATGCCGTTGTTTTTTATAGCTTTTATAGGTGTATTTATTTTAATAAATATGTACATTAATAGAAGATTTTTTAAAAAACTTCATCTAAGTGATAGAGTAAAAAAGTACCTAAATATATTTTTATACATAAATATATTAGGAATAATTTTTTACGTACTTGGAAGATATTTATTTGATTTTCCAAACTGGCTTTATTTTTTAGTTTCGCTTCCTATAGGTATTTTGTTTTTATTATTATGTACTGCAGTTTTTTACGATCTCTCAAGAGTAACAATAGACACACTTCCCATCAAAGAAAACAGAAGAGAGTTTTTTAAAAAATCTCTTGATCTATCATCTTTAGGTGTAGCATTTGCACTTAGTGCACGTGCTATATATGAAGCTAAGTTTATTAAACTAGAGAGTGTTGATATCAAGATCAAAAACTTAGCCCATAAATATAAAATTGCTCAAATAAGTGATATACATATAGGTGGGATAGTAGATAAAAAGTTTGTAGCAGACATAGTAGATCGTGTAAATAAATTAGATGCAGATATAGTAGTTATAACAGGTGATCTGGTAGATGTAAAAATTTCACGTGCACAGGCTGCACTAGATGAATTAAAAAGATTAAAAAGCAGATACGGTACCTATTTTATAGTTGGAAACCATGAATATTTTCATAATGTAGATGAGATAATAGATGCTGCAAAAAAGCTTGGTATTAGAGTGCTAGAGAATGAAAGTGTATATATAGGTGAAGAGGGAAGAGGTTTTAATTTATGCGGTGTATATGATGTGTTTGGTTATCGTGTTGAACATCATGAACCGGACCTTTATAAGGCATTGGAACATAGAGATAAAAAATCTCCAACTGTACTTTTAGCTCATCAACCGCGTTTTATAGAACATGTTGGAAGTGGTGTTGACCTTATTTTAAGCGGTCATACTCATGGCGGGCAGCTTTACCCTTTTAAAGCACTTGTAAAACTTCAACAGTCTTATGTAAGCGGATTACATCAGCATAATGAAAATTTACAAATTTACATAAACAAAGGTACAGGGTTTTGGGGACCTCCTATGAGGCTTGGCGCATCATCAGAGATCACAGAGATTACTATCTCTTAATTAGACCGGCCACGTTTTTTGAACTGCCATTTTTAAGGTAAGACCTTAGCTCTTTAGAGTCCTCGAGGAATGATTCTCTATTATAGTTATAGTATGCATTGATAAGATTATCAACGCTAACATCTTCTTGTAAAAATTCAGGATGCATAATTTTGTTTTTATGCTTTTTAAACATTATGTTTGCAAGCCCTACATGCTCAAGCTTAACTAAACGACTTCCAATAAACCAGTCTACTTTATTAGCTATATAGCTAAGAATAAGTGGTGTACCTATTATTGATGCTTCAAGTGTAGCAGTACCAGAACATATAAAGGCAAAGTCTGCTTCGTATAAAGTGTTATATGTCTCATGTACAACTTCAAACCCACTTATATCTCCATAGAGTTCATCAATTTTCTCTTTAGAAAAGTTTGTAGGGATAATAAGTATACCTTTAACATCTAGTTTTTGTCTTACTTCACGAAATATTGGCATAAGTCTTGTGATCTCACCTTTACGGCTTCCAGGCATAAATACTATCTTCTTAACATCTTCATTAAGAGATGTTTTAAACTTTGTTATCTGATCAAGCAGAGGGTGTCCTACATAAGTAATATTTGCATTTTCTGGATAGTAAGACGGCTCAAATGGAAGTATAGATGCTAGAGTATCGATAGTACTAGCCAAAACAGGTATGCGTTTTTTCTTCCATGCCCAGGCTTGAGGTAGAATATAGTAGATGATCTCTTTTTGGGGGTACTTTTTTTTCAAAGCTTTTGCAAGCGGCAGGTTAAACCCTGATGAATCTATAAGTAGTACCTTGTCAACTTCGCTTGCAAGTTCTACCATCTGATCCTTTAGTTTAAAAAAGAAACGCAGTTTTTTTAGTGCATCTACAATACCCATAATAGCTAAAGCTGAGAGGTCTACGATTGGCTCTCCCATCTCTTTACTAAATATTCCAACAAACTCTACATTCTCACCCAACTCTTTTTTGAGTGATTTAAGATGAACATTAGCTGAGTGTTCAAGTGCGCTTACAAGTATTTTCATGAACCGCCATCTCCTTCTTGGTAAAAACTATCATCATATCTTCCATTTGAGCTCTCATCCACATACTTGTTCATATATGTTGTAAGTGCTTCTATTTGTTCATCACTAAGGTTCATGGCAAAAGGTATCATCATCTCTTGTTGCTGGTTGTCTGCATTTTGTGAGCGGAAACGCTTTAGTTTATATGTCAAAAAACCTTTTGCACGGTTTGCGAGGTAAGGATAGCGGTGCATACCCTCGAGTTTTAGACCATGACAACTTCCACAACCTTTCTCTTTATAAAGGTTTTTGCCTTTTTCATAAACCGAATCTGCATTTAATGTTAAAAAAGTTAAAAATATAAGTAAAAAAAAACGCAATCTAAGCCTTGATAAATTATAATAATAAAATTATATCAAAACCAGCAAAGAGGGTAGGTAAATATGGTAATTAAAAATGCAAAGATTTGTGATCAAGATGGTTTACGTGAAGACAACTTTACTATTGAAGACAGAACAGATACTGTCATAGACGCAAAGGGCGCTTACCTTATACCTGCATTGGTTGATCTAAACGTTAGATTAAATGATGGTATATTAAACTCTAAAAATATCCAAGAAGTATCTCTTGAAGCAAAAAAAGGCGGTATAGGACATCTAGTTCTAAATGCAGACTCTAACCCATCTATAGACAGTGAAGGAATTTTAGAATTTGCCCAAAATGGTCTAAGAGATGCAGAAGGTGCAAATGTAGATGTAATGTTAAATGCGCTTCAGAGTGATGGAAGTTTAAGTAATATTGCAATACTTTTGAAAAAGGGTGCAATAAATCCATATATGAGCACAATTGCTAAAAATGATATAGCTATAAAAATAGCTGAATATATGAAGATGTACGGCAATACTCTTTTTGTAAAAGCTGAAGATAACTCACTTATCAGTAACGGTGTAATGTTAGATGGTGATGTAAGTAGTCATCTCGGTCTACCTGGTATACCTGATCTTAGTGAAGTACTGCATGTTAGCCGTATGATCGAGATTGCAAGACATTTTAAGATTAAAATTCTTTTCAAATCAATCGCATCTCCTCGTTCGATCTCTTTAATAACTCAGGCAAAAAAAGAGGGTGTTGAAGTATCGTGTGAAGTTTCACTTCACCATCTGGTAAATTCAGATGAATCGTGTGAAGGGTTTAATACAGTTGCAAAACTTGATCCACCGCTTGCTTCAAATAGTGATATGCTGCTTTTACAAGAAGCGTTGAAAAACTCTCAAATAGATATACTTACAACTCTTCATCAACCATCATCTCCTGTTAATAAAGAGGTCGCTTTTTATGATGCAGCTTATGGATGTGAGTCAATTTCTGATGCTCTGCCGCTTTACTATACAAAACTTGTAAAAACAGGAATAATTGATATGAGAAAACTTATAGAGTTGACATCGATAAATCCAGCAGAAGTGATAGGGAAAAAAGTTTCATATATACTTTTTAATCCAGAGAAAAAAAGAGTAATAGATAATGCACAATCTTTATACAATACTCAAGATGTGTATGGAGAGGTTATAAGCTTATAGCCTAAGGTTTTAGTTATTTTATAATTGTAGTAATATGTGGATCATCGCCCATAAAGCCTGATAAAACCATAGAAACAACAATCAATACAAGTATACCGACTAATATTTTATTGTTCATATTAATCCTTATCTAAAATTTATTTTGAACTATATGATACCATAAAATATTAAAAATTAACAATTAAGATTATTCAAAATTCCTTTTAAGATAAAAGCTGTATAATTTAACAATATTATTTAGGGACTTTTTGAATATAGATATGCAAAATATTAAAAACAAGATAGCTAAGATGCTTATAATGGGTTTTGACACACAAAGTGCATCTAAAGACGATGATGTATATAAGTGTGTCTTAGAACTCGGTATAGGCGGTGTTATTCTTTTTGATAAGTTCTATGAAGACAGAACAAAAACCAAAAATATTCAAGATCCAAAACAGTTAAAAGAATTAACTGCTCAACTTCAGTCAATATCTTCAAGAAAACTCCTAATATCTATAGACCAAGAAGGCGGTAATGTAGCCAGACTAAAAGAAGATTACGGGTTTAATAAGAGTTTATCAGCAAAAAAAATAGCATCAATGGATAAAAACGAGGCTAAAAAACAATACTCAATACTCTCAAAAGAGCTGGAAGATTTAGGAATAAACGTAGATTTTGCACCGCTTGTTGATTTAGGAGTAAATAAAGATAGTGACGTTATATATAAATTGGATCGTTCATACTCAGATGACCCAGATATCGTGACAAAATATGCTGAAGTTTTTATGGATGAGCTTCATAAACATAATGTAATATCTTGTTTAAAACATTTTCCAGGGCACGGTTCTGCAAGAGGTGACTCACATGAGGGATTTGTAGATGTAACTAATACTTGGAGTGAAGTTGAATTAGAACCGTATAAACAACTTCTTCATAAAACAAAAATAATTATGACGGCTCATGTATTTAATAAAAATATAGACGATAAGTATCCTGCTACACTCTCTTACAATACAAATACAAAACTTCTAAGAGAAACTATCGGTTATAACGGAGTGATCATAGGTGATGATCTTCAAATGGGTGCTATAAAAGAGCATTATACAAAAGAAGAGGCATTAAAACTTGCTATAAATGCAGGAGTTGATTTAATCATGTACTGTAATCAGCTTGGAGATGATAAGGCTGAAGATATAATAGAGATAATCTATAAACTTGTACAAAGCGGTGAAATACCATTAAAGCGTATTGAAGAATCGAATAAACGTATAGATAAGCTCTTAGGTGATATGTAGATGCAGGCTGGTTTTTCATTTTATGACTGGCTGATCTTCGGATGTTATTTTGCCCTTTTAATATCTGCATCTGTATTTTTGGCAAATAAGAATATGAAAACGTCGCGTGAGTTTTTCGTAGCATCCAACACAATGCCTATCTATGCAGTAGCACTCTCACTTTTGGCAACTGCCCAATCTGCAGCGACATTTTTGGGAGCACCTGAATTTTCATACCGTTATGATCTGACACTGATTGGATTTTCGATAACGTCGCTTTTATCAATATATATAGTCTCTAAAGTTTTAATTCCACGCTTTTATGAAATAAATGCACTTAGTGTATATGAACTGCTTCAAAAAAGATACGATGAAAATGCCTCTAAGAGTGCAGGAATCATGTTCTTGGTAGGTCGTGTTTTTGCAAGTGGTGCAAGACTTTATATAGCAGCAATAGCCCTTAGTATGATAGTGTTTTATGATGTAAGTTTTAGCAGTGTAGTTTTAAGTGTTATTATTCTGATCATAGGTGCTTTGATTTTTACATATTTTGGAGGTGTAAAATCGGTCATTTACAGTGATATCCTCCAAATAGTTGTATATCTTGGTGCGGGATTGGCTGTTTTGGTTTATCTGTATAGCTCTCTAGGGATGGATTTTTCATCTATAATGATTAAACTTGGAGAGGCAGAGAAATTAAAATTTATAGATTTCGAACTTAGTTTCTCAAACGAAGGAAAGTTCAACATATTTGCACTGCTTGGCGGATATATGCTTTTAAATATAGCTGCGTTTGGACTTGATCAAGATCTGACACAGAGAGTTCTTTCATGTAAGAATGAAAAACAGGCAAATTTCTCTTTATACGGTGCTACACTTTTAAGTATACCGGTATCTATGTTGTTTTTATCAATAGGTTTGCTTTTATATCTTTATTATCAAGAACATAATATCTCTCAAAAGTTTGAAGGTGAGAGTGTTACTATATTTATGTATTATATTTTAAATGAGATGCCAGAAGGTCTTAAAGGTTTTGTAACGGTCGGTGCAATAGCTGCTGCACTCTCAAGTACAAACTCTGTTCTTGGGGCTATGAGTTCAGTTGCAATTGAAGATATATACAAACCTTACAGACTAAAGAAAACTCCTATAACGGAAGAGATCCATTTTGTAAAGATGGCAAAGATTATGGTCTTAGTGTTTGCAGTTGCACTCTCTGTCATGGCAATTTTGAGTTATATAGTCCATTCTATGAGTGAGGTACCGCTTATAAGTTTTGCTCTTGGAGTAATGGCTTATGCATACAGCGGTTTACTTGGTGTATTTGCTTCAGCCATTTTTACAAAAAGAGGTAATTCTCAGTTGGTTCCATTTGCACTTATTGGCGGTTTTTTAACAGTGCTGAGTATGCAAGGGTATACTTTTGGCTTGGATGTAGGTTTTGCATGGCAATTACTTATAGGAACTTTTGTTTCATTTTCTATTATGCAGCTTAAGAAGGATTAAATTAGATGTTTAGAAGTTTATATATAGGTGTAATGAGCGGTACGAGTTTAGATGGTATAGATATATCACTATGTTCAATATCAAAGTCAAGATTTAAAGTTGTAAGCTCAAAAGAATACCCGTATGATGATGAATTAAAAACTGATATTCTTAAAGCTATAGAGGGTGAGATTACATTAAAAAAATATGGAGAGCTCAATCACCGTCTTGGTTTAATGTACGCAGATGCAATAAGAAAGTTTTTAAAAGATTTTTCACTTAATACCAGTAATATAAAAGCGATAGGTTTACATGGTCAAACACTATGGCATGAACCAGATTCTAAATACCCTTTTTCTTTGCAAGCCGGTGATGCAAGTCTGGTAGCTAAACAGGTCGGTATAGACGTTGTCAGTGATTTTCGTTCAGGCGATATAGCACTAGGCGGAGAGGGTGCTCCTTTTGCACCTTTGTTTCATAGAGAGATATTTAAAGATACAAATAAAAAAACTGCAGCACTTAATCTTGGAGGCATTGCGAATATAACTATTTTAAATGGTGGAACTCTAGGATACGATATAGGTCCGGCAAATATTTTACTTGATCTGTGGGTACAAAAAAATAAAAATAAAAAATATGATCATAACTCAGAGTGGGCAAGAGAAGGAAAAGTTGATTTTGCACTACTTAGTAAGCTATTGGATGAGCCTTTTTTATCTCAATGTGCGCCAAAGAGTACAGGTAGAGAGTTGTTTGGAAAAGAGTGGTTAAAGAAGAAACTAGAAGGTTTCAGTACAAGAGCTGAAGATGTACAAAGAACACTTTTAGAATTTAGCGTAAGTATAATTGCAAAAGAGGTTAAAAAATATAAAATAAAACAACTATATATATGTGGTGGCGGTGCTAAAAATGAATATTTAGTAGAATTAATCTCTCAAAAGCTTGATGGAATTGATGTGAAAACTTCAGATAAACTAGGTGTTGATTCAAATTTTGTTGAAGCTATGGCGTTTGCATATTTCGCTTACAAGAGAGTTCAAAAGAAACCCTTGGAGTTAAGCAGAATAACAGGGGCGAAACATAACGGTGTCTTGGGAGCTTTATATGCACACGATTAAAAGTTTTTTAGATACTACTAAGTTTAAAGACTTTAACATGAAAGTAGCCTCTGAAGATGCTAGCTTTAGGAGATATTTTCGCATATCTAAAGATAATGAAACTTATATAGTTATGGATTCTTCACTTGAAAAAGAGTCTTTAAAACCGTTTGTGGATATTACAAAACGTCTTTTGAATGTTGATGTGGATGCACCGAAAATATATCTAGAAGATCAGGGTAACGGTTATTTAATTTTAGAAGATTTTGGAAGTACAGATCTTCTTAGTACTCTAAACAAAGACAATTTTAAAAAGTTTTATAAGTTAGCGATAGAAGAGATAATAAAGATGCAAAAGGCAGATACAAAAGGACTGCCTTTATATGACAAAGAGTTTTTAACTTTCGAGATGTCTTTGATGAAGGAGTGGTTTTTAGATGGATATATAGAAGATATAAGTTACGATAAAAATATGATAGAACAGAGTTTAGATGCTATAGCAGATGAGGTTTTGATGCAAACTCAGGGTTATTTTGTTCATCGTGATTTTCATTCCAGAAATATAATGGTAAAAGAAGATGACACTTTAGGTGTAATTGACTATCAAGATGCGATGAATGGAAGTATTACATACGATCTTGTGTCACTGCTTCGTGATCTGTATATAAAGTTTGACCAAAAAGATGTAGAAGAGTTGGTTTTATACTTTAGAGATAAGGTGGCATCGGAGGTTAGTGATCAAGAGTTTATAAGATGGTTTGATTTTATGGGACTTCAACGCCATATAAAAGTTCTTGGTATATTCTCAAGACTATATCTTCGTGACAATAAAGACGGTTATTTAAAAGACTTGCCTTTGACTTTAGAATATGTGTTACAAGTATCTGCAAAATATGAGCAAACTAAAAGTTTATATAACTATTTAAAAACAATCGAGTTAAAATAAATAATATGACAGCAATGATATTAGCCGCAGGACGCGGTGAACGTATGCGTCCATTAACGGATGTGAAACCAAAACCGCTTATAGAAGTAAGAGGGAAGCCTTTAATTGTATGGCACTTGGAGAAATTAGCAAGAAACGGTTTTAAAAATGTAGTTATAAACATCGCCCATCTTGGATTTATGATACCTGAGGTTTTGGGTGACGGTTCAAAGTGGGGAGTGGAGATAGTATATTCTGATGAACAGGGTATTGGAGCATTAGAGAGTGCAGGCGGAATAATAAATGCACTTGAACACCTAAGTGAAGAGTTCTTAGTAGTAAATGCAGATGTATGGTGTGACTATGAGTTTAACAACAGTTTTTCTTTGAATGATAAACTTGCACATCTTATACTTGTAGAAAATCCGGAACATAATAAAGATGGGGATTTTGAATACAAAAACGACAAGTATACATTTTCAGGCATAGGTTATTACAGCAAAAAAATGTTTAAAAACTTGTCAAAACAAAAACTTGCTCTAGCTCCTATTCTTAGAAAGAGTATTGAAAATAATGAGGTGAGTTTTGAATTATATAAAGGGGAGTGGAGAGATATAGGTACTCCACAGAGATTAGAAGAGATAAATGATAGGTAAATTTTTAATATTAATATTTTTGAGTGTAACGTTATCGGCGAAGTATACAAATTGTACTTTTCAAAATAAGCATTATAGTGATATATGTAGGGATGTTGTAAAAAGCGGTGTAAGTGTTGATTATGCAAATAAGTTTTTATTGTCATATTTTAAAACTAAGAAGTTTGATGAGATCAGTTGGAAGTATCTTCAGCCAAAACATATAAAGCTGCATAAAAAGAATGAGAAAAAAGCAAACAATACTTTAGTTGGAAGAATTCCTCAAATGATGGAACATCTTTATAAGTATAAAAAAGTTTATGACTATACAGAAGAGAAGTACGGTGTTGATCGTGAAGTCATAGCTGCTATTTTACTTAAAGAAACTAACTTGGGAAAGATAGAGCCTCAACATGATGCATTTATAGTATTTAATACAATTGTTACAAGGGTTGATCCTAAATCACCTCGTCAAAAATGGCTGTTAAAAATGGGTAAGACTAATATGGCTTCGATCATTAAGCATTGTTACAAAGGAAAAATAGAACCACAAGAGTGTAACCTTCCAAGTTCGTATGCTGGAGCTGTAGGTATTGCACAGTTTATGCCTAGCAGTTTTATGTATGCAAAAAGTTTTCGTCAAGATGAAGTAGGCGATCTGACAAAAATGGAAGATGCCATTGTTAGTGCAAGTTACTACCTACATAGAAGGGCAAAATACAACAAACTTATAGATTGGTCAAAAATGCCGGATATGGCTAGTGTTGAGAACGACTGGTACGAGTATGAACATAAAGTAAAATATTCATCATTTTCATATAAAAAAGGTAGAAATGGAAGAATATATAATTGTTATGTTTGCGGTAAAGAAAATCTAAAATATCTTGACTCATATATTAAAAAAGTTCTTAAATATAATAATTCATCAAATTACGCAGTAGGTGTTATTAGACTCGCTCATGATGCGCATTTTTATAAGTAATTTAGTTGTTCTTAACCATAAAAACAATACAATGTATCTAACTATAATTAACAAATGGAGATAAGTGAAAGTTAAACTATTTTTTATTGCACTTTTACCATCACTAATATTTTCCGAACCAATTCAGCCGCTTCCTCAAAATGTGAATGTTGATAATAATAAAGCAAAACTCGGTAAAGAACTATTTTTTGACCCAATTTTATCTGTTGATAATTCTGTGTCATGCGCTATGTGTCATGATCTACAAAATGGTGGAGATGACGGACTTGTTGCATCTGTCGGACATAAAGGCCAAGTCGGTGATATAAATGCGCCTACCGTGCTTAATGCAGTTTATAACTTTAGACAGTTCTGGAATGGAAGATCAAAAGACCTAAAAGAACAGGCAAAAGGTCCAATTGAAAACCCTATAGAGATGGGGAACACTTTTGAAAACTTAATATCTGTTTTAAAAAATAGTACTTATAAAGAGAAGTTCGATGAGGTTTTCGAAGACGGAATTACTGAAGATAATATAGCAGATGCTATAGCTGAGTATGAAAAAACACTTATCACACCAAATTCTGCATTTGACAGGTATTTAAACGGTGACAAAAAAGCGATTACAAAAGATCAAAAAGAGGGTTACGAGATCTTTAAAGAGAAAGGTTGTATTGCATGTCATCACGGAATTAACGTTGGTGGAAATCTTTATAATAAATTTGGCGTAATGGAAGATGCCAAGTCTAAAAGAGAAGGACTTTATGAAGTTACTAAAGAGGAGCAAGACAGATATTACTTTAAAGTACCATCATTAAGAAATGTAGACAAAACTGCACCTTATCTTCATGATGGTAGATATGACAATCTAAACGATGTCGTAAAGTTCATGGCCAGATACCAGCTTGGAAGAACTATATCAGAAGATGAAGTTCACAAAGTAGTTCAGTTTTTAAACTCTCTAAGCGGTGAACTTCCAAAGGATATTAGGTAATATATGTATAAATTAGGAGAAGTAAAAAAAGATAAAAAGATTGATACTATCTTCTTGCTTGTTATATTCTTTTTATTTTTCATAATTGCGCTATTTTCATATCTTCTAAAAGTAAATGACATAATATATGAGCGTAACCAGTATGATAGTGCAATAGCTAAGCTTCCAGTATATGATGAAAGCTTTAATAACTTCTTTTTAAAATCTACCAGTTTTAACAATTATGATGTTGTAAACAGAAATATTTTTAATTTTGAAGAGATCATTAAACTTTTAAATTCAAATGATATAAAAGAAAAATATGGAAATAGATATTTAGAACTTTTAGAAAAACTTGAAACAAATTTCAATGAAAAAAGGGATGCAATAGAGCGTTTTAAATCTCAAAATGCTTTACTTATAAGTTCTATACATTATCAGATAAGTTTAAATAAGGCTATAACGGATAAAAAGCTTCTCAAAGGCAATAAAGATATACAGCTTTTAAATAAGACAATGACAGATCTTCTAGCCTATTATATAAACCCATCTATAGATTATGAACATATAGAAAAAAATATTCAATATTTTTCTAAACTATACGAGAAAAATAAACTAAGAGAGTTAAAACTTTTTATACAACATGCTCTTGTTAATACACAAAGAATACAGGAACTCTTCACAATTAAAAAAACAAACTTTCAACTTAACAAGTCAATATATGACTTAAAAGAGTTTTTAACAACCAAGTTTGAAAATGCCCTTTATAACAGCCGTATAGTTGTAACTATACTTTTCATAATAGCTTTTTTAATTTTAAGTATAGTGGTGTTTTTATATAAACGATCATTAAGAATAAAAGATGATCTAATAAGCTTTAAAACTGCAGTAGAGAATAGTTATAACTCAATAGTTATAACTGATTCACACAGCAATATCATATATGTTAATGACATGGCTGTTAAAGAAACCGGTTATTCAAGAGATGAACTTATCGGCCAAAATCCGAGAATCTTAAAGTCCGGTGATAAAAGTGAGTCTTTTTACAGAAAAATGCATGAGCATTTGGATGCAGGAAGAAAATGGGAAGGTGAGTTTGTAAATAGACGTAAAGATGGTTCACAGTATTATGAAAAAGCTTCCATTATGCCTATTGTTGAGCGAGGAAGGATTACGAATTACCTTGCGATTAAGTTAAATATTACAGACTATATTATGCAACAGAGAAAAGTTGAGTATATGGCGTATCATGATTCTCTTACAGGTTTGCCAAACAGAACTAACATTGAAGAGTATTTGGAGTATCAATTACCTATAGCTGAGGAAAACAACTTAGGCATTGCCGTTCTTTTCATAGATATAGATAACTTTAAAACGATAAATGATTCATTAGGTCACGATGTAGGTGACAGTGTTATTATAGAGTGTTCAAAAATTCTGAAAAATACTGTTAAAGAGTCTGAAATTGTTGCAAGAATAGGCGGTGATGAATTTGTAATTATCATCTCAGGAGAAAATACAAAGCACACCTCGACAAACTTATGTTCAGAAATACTAAAATCATTTGCAAAACCTATAGAAGCAAACGGCTATAAACTAAGTATAACTTTAAGTATAGGTGTTTCATTGTTCCCTGAAGATTCGAATGATCATAAGAAACTTTTCAAGCATGCAGATATAGCTATGTATGAAGCAAAAGACAAGGGTAAAAATAATTTTCAGTTTTATAAAAAGAAACTCTCTTCTCAAATGCATGACAGGCTGGAGATTGAACAAGCACTTAAACAGGCTCTCAAAGAGGATGAGATCTATGTAGTTTATCAACCAAAATATGATATTGCTACTAAACAAATTGTAGGTTTAGAGGCACTTGCAAGATGGAATTCAAAAGAGCTTGGTAATATAAGACCGGATAAGTTTATATCTATAGCGGAAGAAACAGGAGATATTTTAGAAATAGGTCACTTTATTTTCAAAAAAGCTTGTGAAGATTTCAGAACATTTAAAACAATCTATCCTGAATTAGAATCTATATCAATAAATGTATCTACAATCCAGCTTTATAATAAAAAATTTGTAGAAGAGATCTTAAATATTACAAAAGAGACAAAAGTTTATACAAGTTCGGTTATGATTGAAATTACAGAGACGCATGTGATGAAAAATATAACCTATAGTATGGGTGTATTAAATACACTTAAAGAGTTTGGTTTTAGAGTATCTATTGATGATTTTGGAACAGGACACTCCTCTCTAAACTATCTAAAAAGATTTCCAATTGATGAGTTAAAAATAGACAAATCGTTTGTTGATGATCTGCCACTTGATTCGAACGATATAGCTATTGCAAAGGCTATCATATCATTATCTAGAAATATGGGTTATAAAAATGTAGCAGAAGGTATCGAGACTATAGAGCAAGAGGAATTTTTACTTAGCCACGGTTGTGATGTAGGACAGGGTTACTTGTTTTGTAAGCCAAAAGAAAAAGAGGATCTTTTGGAGTTTTTACAAGATCAGCTCTCTTAAGTATTTGGCTACCGCATCTTCATCATTTGTATGTTTAGATACAAATGTAGCCATTTTTTTAACATCTTTATGAGCATTTGCAACTGCAACTGATGAACCAGCTAATTCAAACATACCTATATCGTTTAGATTATCTCCAAAAACTGTATAATATTTAAAATCTATGTTTAGGTATTCATTTACTTTTTTAAGCCCGTGAGCCTTGTCTGCATCTTTATGTAACAGGGTTAAGAAATAACAATCCATATAAGCTTCTGGGGCAAGTATATATTTTAACTCATCTCCAAAGACTTTATAAAGTTCATTTTTTAAGTTGATTAGTTCAGATTCATCACCCATATAAACAAGTTTGAAATTATCTTTCATTGCACGGATGTTTGCTTTTTCTTCTAAGTTATCATCACCTATGTATCTTTCAAGCAGACGGTGTTGATAGTCGTTTCTCTGCTTAGGGTATAAAAAAGCTTCGTTAAGGTTTATATCTTTTAAAGCTAGTACAAAAGGATAAAGAGAGTGTTGTGCACCAATATCTATGATCTGATCAGCCATATCCTGCTCAATAATTTTAGTATCAATTATTTTTTTATCTTCACTAACTATTAATGAACCATCAAGAAGTATCATAGGAGCATTTATATGTAGACCTTTTAAAAACTGCTCTGCTTTTTTGTATGTACGGGCAGTCGCAACTCCAAGCGTATGAGTGTCAGCAAAAGAGTTCCATGTCTCTTTAGTAAAATCACTTATACTTAGATCACTTCTTAAAAATGTATGATCAAGATCAGTTATAAATACTTTACTCATTTAGTTGGCTCTTTTAGCGTAAAACTCTTTTTTAAATTCATCATATCTATCTTCTAAAATAGCTTCACGTGCTTGTTTCATAAGGTTTAGATAGTAGTAAAGGTTATGAAGAGTTGCTAGGCGAAAGTATGTTATTTCACGTGCACGGAAAAGGTGGTTTATATATGCACGTGAGTATCTTTTACATGTAGGACATTCACACTCTGGATCAATCGGAGCCGGATCTTCTTTATATTTCGCACCTTTTATGTTTAGTTTTCCAAAAGATGTAAAAAGAGTACCGTTTCTAGCATTACGGGTAGGCATTACACAGTCAAACATATCAACACCGCGCTCAATGTTCTCTATAAGATCTTCAGGAGTCCCTACACCCATAAGATAGCGAGGTTTGTCTTTTGGCATATACTGTGTAGTATGTTCAACCGTGTCATACATCTCATTATTAAGCTCACCTACACTAAGTCCACCAATTGCAAAACCGTCATAATCAAGTGCGCACAGCTCAGTTGCACTTTTTGTACGCATCTCTTTGTCTGTACCACCTTGGATAATTGCAAATATGTTTTGATCTACTCCAATACCTTCTTTTTGTTTGGCACGAAAATATTCAATCGACTCTTCAGCCCAGGCAGTTGTACGCTCTATTGAAAGTTTAATACGCTCACGTGTCGCCGGAAGTGCTACAAGATCATCTAAGATCATCATAATATCTGAACCTAAATTTTGTTGAATATCTATAACTTTTTTAGGTGTAAAAAAGTGTTTGCTTCCATCTATGTGACTTCTAAATTCAATACCGTCTTCTTTTGGTTTACTCATGTCTGAGAGTGAAAAGGCTTGAAATCCTCCACTGTCTGTTAAAAAGCTTTTAGGGTATGTTGAAAAACCATGTAATTTTCCCATTTTTGCTATTGTTTTATCGCCTGGACGAAGATAAGTATGATATGTATTTGCAAGTATGATCTCAGCCCCTAGTGTTTCGATCACATCTTCCATATCGAGTGCTTTGATAGTCCCGAGCGTACCAACAGGCATAAAGACAGGTGTTTTTATAGTTGAGTGAGCTGTTTTTATAGTACATGCACGAGCATTTTTACTAGTTGCATCTAAAGTGAATTCCATAAATTATTATCCTAAAAGCTATTATTTTGGTGCAATTATAGCATTTGAATTTGTGTTTTAAAAAAAACTTATGTATAATATTTCTTAACAAGAACTAAATTAAGGGGGATTGAGAGATGAAATTCTTTTTGTTTTTTATTTTATTTTCAATTTCACTCTATGCCTCCACTTCAAAAATATCTCTTCAACTTCAATGGAAAAATCAGTTTCAGTTTGCAGGTTATTATATTGCCAAAGAGAAGGGTTTTTATAAAGATGCAGGTTTAGAAGTAGATATAAAAGAGTACAAAAAAAATATGGATGTAGTAAGTGAAGTTTTATCTGGAAATAGCACTTACGGTATCGGTAGATCATCGCTTATTATAGAAAGAAACTCTGCAAAACCAATAGTCGTATTTGGTGCGGCATTTCAAAGATCTCCATTAGTTCTTATAACAACAGATCCTAAAATTAAAGATATAACAGATTTAAAAAATAAAAAAATAATGATTACGAACGATGCTAAGAAATCTGCATCTATTTTAGCTATGCTGTTATCTAACGGTATAGATAAAGATGATTATACAATTCAATCACACTCTTTTAATTATAATGACCTGATCAATAAAAAAACAGATTCAATGGCATCATATATTTCAAATGAAGCCTATTTACTGGATAAAAAGAATGTGAAATATAATATTTTTGATCCGGCTGAATATGGATTTGATTTTTATGAAGATCTGTTGTTTACTTCTGAGAAAGAGATGAAAGAAAATCCTCAAAGGCTAAAAGCTTTTAGGGAAGCGACAGTAAAAGGCTGGATATGGGCATATAAAAATATAGAAGAGAGCTCTAAAATAATTTTTGATAAATATAATACACAGAATAAAAGTTTGGATAGTTTAATTCATGAGGGGTATTCACTAAAAAAATTCTCAATGATAAAAGAGATACCGTTTTTTTCTGTAAATAAGGAAAAAATAAAATCTATCGCCAAAGTTTTTCAACTTAGAGGGATGATGAATGGTGGTTGTGATGTAGATAAGTTTGTGTATGAATTTAAAAGAGATATTAAAATAGGAGTTTTAGCAAAGCGCGGAGCCAAAGAGACGCTTAGAAGATGGAGTTCATTGGCTAAATACTTAAATAATGAACTGGAATATTACAATTTTAAAATAGTTCCGCTAAGTTTCAGTGAGATGCAAAATAGTGTAAGAGATAAAAAAATAGATTTTGTAATTACAAATACAATGTATTACGTTATTTTGGAAGCTAAGTTTGGAGTATCTAGGATAGCTACTTTAGTAAATTCGGATAAGTTTAACAGGTATGAACTCAAACAATTTGGAGGGGTTATTTTTACTAAAAGCACTAATAAAAAAATTAATAATATTTTAGACATACAAAATAAAACTTTTGGTGCTGTAAGCAGATTAAGTTTTGGTGGATGGATCATGGCTTATGAGGAAATGCTTAAAAATGACATAGATGTGGATGATTTAGAATTAAAATTTTTAGGTACACATGATGCCGTTGTAAATGCAGTACTGGAGGGAAGTATTGATGTAGGAACGGTCAGAACTGATACTTTGGAGAGAATGCAAAATGAGGGAAAAATTAAACTTTCGGATATAAAAGTAATATCTCCAGTAGAGTATGATGATTTTCCATACTTAGTTAGTACAAAACTATACCCGGAATGGCCGATAGCAAAACTAAAACATACATCTGATTATTTATCCAATAAACTTTTGGCTAAACTAGTGTCTTATGAGGCTACCGAAGATGATATAAACAGTAACAATATCAAAGGGTGGACTGTTCCACTTGACTATTCATCTGTTCACACAGTTTTAAAGGACCTTCGTCTTGAACCATATGAAAATATTCATGTACATTTTGAAGATATTGTAAAAGAGTATGCTACATATTTATATCTATTTGGTGTTATTTCCTTATTATTAATAGCAAGATTATTTTATGATTATAAATACAGTAGGCAACTAGATTCCACCGTTAAAGAGAAAACAAAAGAACTTATAGAAGTAAATAAAAAGCTAAAAGTTTTAGCTAATCAAGACTTCTTAACAGGTATAAGTAATCGTGCACATTTTATGAAGTTTGCAACAAAATATTTTGAGATAGCAAGAAGAAATAACGGTGAGTTGCAAATGCTATCTTTGGATTTGGACTATTTTAAAAATATTAATGATACTTACGGACATCAAGCAGGGGATTGTGTACTTATAAAGTTCACAGACAAGGTGTCAAGTCTTCTTAGAAAAAGTGATCTTTTTGGTCGTGTAGGTGGTGAGGAGTTTTGTATAGTATTACAAAATACATCTTTAGAGGGTGCTAAAATGTTTGCTAAAAGGATATGTGAGTCTGTAGAAGACTTGCAAATGGATTGTGAAGAGCATCTTTTAAGTATAACTGTCAGCATCGGTATATCTTCATTAACAGATGAAGAACTGGTAGAAGATCTTATAAAAAAATCAGACATAGCCCTTTATGAGGCAAAAGATAAAGGTAGAAATCAAGTAAGAGTATATAGAGAAAATTAACTTTTTCTATCTTTTAAGTCCTTTTTTTGTAAAATAACAAAATTTTTTTTAAAAGGCATATTTAATGGCAACAATTGGTATGGGTGATATCAAAAAGAATGTTCGTTTAATTGTTGGTGAAGTTCCATATAAAGTGGTTGAATTTCAACACGTTAAACCTGGTAAAGGTGCGGCTTTTGTTCGTATGAAAATGAAAAGTTTTTTAAATGGCAAAGTAGTTGAAAAAACTGTTCACGCAGGTGATAAGTTTGAAGTACCTGAAATAACGTACAAAACTATGCAATTTCTTTATGATGATGGTGATATGTATCAGTTTATGGATACTGAGACTTACGATCAACTAGGTCTTTCATATGATCAGTGCGATGATGCATCTAAATGGTTTAAAGACGGTGTTAATGTAGATATTATATTCTATAAAGGTGATGCAATCAGTGTTGCTGCTCCTGAAGTTATGGAATTTGTTATTACTGAGACTCCGCCAAACTTTAAAGGCGATACTTCAAGCGGAAGTAAAAAACCTGCTACTTTAGAGAGTGGTGCTGTTGTTCAAGTACCATATCACGTATTAGAAGGTGATACTATCAAAGTTAACACTGTTGATGGTGAATACTTAGAAAAAGTAAAATAATCTTTCATAATTTAGTAACTATACAATAGTCTGTTTTAGGCTTTTGTATAGAAAATTAATATCTTCAAAAAAACTCTATAGATTCAGTATGTTCTGTTCTTAGAGCATTTCCACTAAATGCTTGTTGTTTCTCTTTTGCTTTTTTAAGTGACTGCATTAATTTTCCAGATAATTTATCTATACTGTCACCTAGTGCATTTTGGTCGTGTTTAACTGCATGAAGATAAATGTCTATATTTTTTTCTATCATAGCAATGGCATCACTTACTGCACTTAACTGTTGAGTTATTATATCGTTATACTGAAATACTTCTAGTATTTTTTCATTTGGTTGTATAGAATTCTCCTCAAGGAAGTTATTGAAGCCTAAAACGGAGCGTTCAGATAGTTCCACTACATCGTTTTGAACATCATCTATATGTTTTAGTATATCAACTATAGATGATAAAATATTTTCTGTTTTACTAAATTCCATGTTAATCCCTTTAATTGTTTATATTTTTGTAGTACTTATTTAAAAAAACATCAAATCATCACTATTATTATCATTTTGATTCTCTGTAGTTACACTAGGTGCTATCATTTCCATAATTAAACTTGAGTCATTTATGATAGAGTCGTTAAAAAATTTTGGATTATTCGATTCCGCTTCCCAAACTTCATCTACAAATGTATGAAGTCCTGAACAAAATCCGCCTATTAGCATATCAAGTGTGTCGGCTTTTGCTTGAATATCATGAATTTTACTTTCAACTAAATTGCCGAGTTCTATTATAGCTGTACCAATATCACTGAAAAATTGGTATCGCATAAGTATATTACCAAAGCGCATAAATATAGTACCGAGTTTGTTGATTGAAGAGAGACTCTCATCAGAACCGTTAAATGCATCTAACATTACTGCATCCATATCATTCATTAAGTCTACTAATTCTTCTTTATCGTCTATTTGTAAAAAGTTAAAATAGTCTTTATATATAGAGTCGTCTTCTTTATGTGACTCCGTAGTTATTTCAGTTGTATCTGGAAAGAAAAAAAAGTCTTCTTCCTCATCTTGTGAGATGTCATTATTTATATTTTCGACAAGTGAGGACTGGATTGAAGAGATGTCATGTTGGAAGTTTTCCAGTTCCTCAACATAATTCATAAAAAGTTGGCGATTATATATTTTAGTCCATACCGATGACATTATTTTACATAACTCATTCTTTGATGTTATCGAAGCATTAATAAAGCCTTGAATATTTAAATTTATTAAGTCTACAAGTAAGTTGTTGTGTTCTAGAGTATATGGAGTAAATATTATGAGAGGTTGCATCTCATTATCTTTTCGTATTTCGTTTACAACATCAAGTCCGTATTTTTTTAAGTCATCAATATTAAACCAAACAATATCGTATTTATCATTCTTATATGTCTCTATTGTTTTGTCCATACTTGAGATATAAGTAATTGAATTAAAAAAATTAGAGATAGATTCGGTTAAAAATATCTTAGAATTCTCACTAGTATCTATTACTAATAGGTTAAGCTCAGAAACGGATTCTTTAATGATCTTTTTATACATAATTATCCTTTTTTAATAATATCTACAATTTGATTTATAGAAAGAGCATCCATTGAAGCTCCTATTTCCATCGCTATTTTCGGCATACCGTAAACTATACAACTATTTTCATTTTGAGAATATGTCCTTGCACCGCAGTCACGCATCTCTTTAAGCCCTTTTGCTCCATCATCTCCCATACCTGTAAGTATAAATCCTATTGCATTCGCGCCTGCTTCGTTCGCACAAGAGCGAAAAAGAACGTCCACACTAGGTTTATGTCTGCTTACTCTAGGACCATCTTTAATTTCTACTATATAAGAGTTTCCAGAGCGTTTTAGTATCATATGTTTATCACCGGGAGCTATTAAAGCACGTCCGTGAAGTAGCTTATCCCCATCTACAGCTTCTTTTATACTAAGTGCACTCATTTTGTCTAAACGATATGCCAGTGATTTTGTAAATCCTGGCGGCATATGCTGTGTTATTAGTATAGGAGGTGCTTTTTCCGGTATAGATGATAAGATTTTTTCTAAAGTTTGAACTCCTCCGGTTGAAGCTCCTATAGCTATTATGGAATGTGTATTGTTTTTAGGCTGCTTATTTTTAAGTTTTAGAATGACATCTGTGTCAAGTTTTGTATTATTAGTTTTTTTATTATGTTGAAGAATGGGTCTTGATTTGAGTACAGGTTTTGTTTTGAATGCTGCATGTATTGCGTGAATAAGCCAAGCACGAGATTCTTCTAAAAATCCTTTTACTCCCACATCTGGTTTAGCAATAACTTCAACAGCACCTAAAAACAGTGCTTCAATAGCATTGGAACTACCTTCTTGGGCTACGGAAGAACATATAATTACAGGTATTGGATCTTCTGCCATAATTTTTTTCAAAAATGTTAGACCGTCCATTCTCGGCATCTCAATATCCAAGATAATAACATCTGGTTTTCCATTACGCTTGAACTTTTCTTGGGCTATGATAGGATCAGAAGCAGTGCCTAAAATATTAATATCGTTTTCAGATTCAAGAAGTGCTTTGATTGTAGTGCGTACTATTGCAGAATCATCTACTACAAATACATTTATATCTTTTCCCATTTATAAACCTTTTTTATATATAGTAGGTTTTATCTGCTTGACATTAAAAATAGATTGCTCAATAGATTCTGCATGACCAATAAAAATATATCCGTTAGGTTTTAAATGCTTTAATACATTTTGAACAATCTTTATTTTTTCTTCAGTACTAAAATATATGAGCATATTACGTAAAAAAATCAGATCAAATTGACCGTGTTCCGGTGTCATTGGAGACATTAAATTAGCATGTTTAAATTTAACCTTTTCCCTTAAATAATCGTCTATCAAAAATTGTCCATCTTGTGAACCTATACCTTTTAAGCAGTATTTTTTTAAATATTTTTCATTAAGCTGATCTGTAAAACGTATAGGATAAAGTCCTGTTTTTGCTTGTTCTAACACTTCTGTGTTGATATCAGTAGCTACAACTTCCCAATCACACAATAGAGGTGTTAAAACATCATCCAGATCCATAGCTATACTATACGCTTCCGCACCAATACTTGCCGCCGCACTCCATACACGAAAACTTTTCGTTATTTTTGGAATGATACTTTTTCGCATGAAATCAAAATGGTGAGCCTCTCTAAAAAAGCTGGTCTCATTAGTCGTTATTGTATTTATCATACATTGAAGCTCGGTTGGAGAGTTTAAACACTCATTATGGTATGTCTCATAGTCAGGTAAATTTAAAATTCGTAATCTTTTAGAGAGCCTTCCAACAACTAATTGTTTTTTTGTAGGGCTTAAGTTTATTCCCGAATGTGTTTTTACTAAACTTGAGATCTTTTCAAATGCTTCGTTGCTTATCATTTTTTTGTCTACTGTTATATTCTTGCAAACTTTTTAATCTGTCTTTGGAGATCTTCTACGTCAAGTTTATGTATGACGTGATCTGCACCTTGTCTCTTAGCTTGTTTAACAATTGAGTGATTCACTTGAGTTCCTTCACTGTTTTTTTGTGTAGTTTCATTCATAAGTTTCTCATTTTAGAATGTCTTAAAATCTTTTTTATCGACAGATTCTTTTTTTTCTTCTTCTATTTCAGGCTCTACTTTTTTTGTATTTTTAGGTAGTGTTTCTTGTGATACTTTT